>JBGTMM010000767.1:0-4017 GCA_041743635.1 Bythopirellula sp. | reverse complement strand
TCATCTGTTTCACTCCATGTCGCATTGTAAGGGGCAATCTTAGCTCTGCTTTAGATTTCGGAGCAATGTCAATAATCCTTGAAGAACTTGCGCCAATCAAAAAATCCGACCCGCGAGGATTGCGACTAACGAGCTCGTCTTGAATACGACCTAACTCCACTTTTCCAGCGGGCCAATCGTCACTGTCGTTTGGTTCGTGAGGGGAAAATCGCGGAGCACATTATGAATGTCGGCGAGTGATACGCCTTCGAGCGCCTGGAGATCGTCGGCCACGCTGCGGTACTCGCGGCGCTGGAGCCAGTTGCCGCCGACGTTGAACAGCCGATTCCTGGGCCGCTCGCTGCCCAATACGACGCGGGATTTTACTTTGCTTTTGGCTTGGTGGAGCTCTTGTTCCATAAAGCCGTCGCGTTCGGCTTTCTGCTGCAAGGCTTCGATGCGAGCAAAATTCTCGGCGGCGTCCTCGGGATTGCAACTTGTCCAGGTGAAGTACATCCCCTCACCTTGATATTCGTAATGGCCCAGGGTGGCACTTTCCACCAAGCCGGGATCGACCAAATCCCAATAGAGCCGGCTGCCCGAGTCGTCGCCAAAGATCGTGGCGAGCAACTTCGCGGCGAAGCGGCGGTCGTCCTCGGCGGCGGGGGCATCGGCCAGTTGCAGAATATATTGCTGGGCCGACGACGGGCGTGTGACGAGCTGGAAAGAGCTTTTTGATTGCGAAGCGGGGACTGCTCTCGGGGCTTCAGCCGCAGCCCATTGGCCGCAGCGACTTTCGATTTGTCGCACCAGGGCGTCAAAGTCAATTTTGCCTGCTGCGGCGACAAACATATTGTTCGGGGCGTAACGCGACTGAAAGTAATCTCGCATCTGTCCTACCGCGAGGCTGCCCACGGTCTCTTCCGTGCCCAGCACGCTGCGCGCTAGTGGATGCTTCCCGTAGTGAATTTCCTTGATCTTATCGTCCATGCCGAAAGGGGGTTGGTCGGCGTACATCTGGATTTCTTCGATGATGACGTTCTTTTCCATGTCGAAGTCCTCATCGCGGAGACTCGGCCGCATGATGTCGGCGAGGATGTCGATCACCGGTTCCTGATATTCGGGCAACACCGACGCGTAATACACCGTGTTCTCTTCGCTGGTAAAAGCGTTGTAGTGGGCGCCCAGTTCGTCGAACTCGCGGTTCACATCATCCGCCGAGCGGCGGGGCGTTCCCTTAAAAACCATGTGTTCGAGAAAATGGCTCACACCGGCGACTTCGTCGGTTTCATCGCGTGCTCCCGTGCGCACGAAGAAACCGATTCCCACCGAGTGAGCCGCCTCGTTGCACTCGGCCACGATTTCCAAACCATTGTCGAGCGTATGACTACGAAACTTCACTTGGCAACTCCAGCGGGGTCGGACCTAATGTGGCAAAGGTAAAATCCTGTGGCGGATGTTGCTCCAGGTATTCGTTGATCATCGAGCCGGTGAGCTCATCGACCAGACGGCCCACCTCGTCCAGAGTGCGCACCCGGCCGAGATGATACCACTCGCGGGCAATCGCGCCGCTGCGGGCGCTGGTGGATTCTTGCTGCATAATGAGGCCGCTTTTGATGCGGGCCTTGAGCCGGGTGAGCTCTTCTGGCAACACGCCTTGCCGCAGCCGCAATAATTCCGCGAATGTGACATCGAGAGTTTCCTGAGCGCGCTCGCTGGACGTGCCGGCGTAGCAAAGCACCCGCGCGCGGGCGAGTTGCGTTTGGAGCGAAGCACTGACCGTGTAACACAGGCCCCGTTTTTCGCGGACTTCAGTAAAGAGCCGAGAACTCATGCCGCCACTGAGCACTCCCACCGCGGCCCATGCCCGCATGTAGTTGGGGTCGCGATAGGGCACGCTGGGATAGGCAATGCCGATGTGGCATTGATTGCCTTCGTGGTGCGTATGGGCATGACCGAGATCGGGATGGGTTTCCGAAATGGCTGGCACATCCTTGTCTTGCCAATCGCCGAAGAGCGCTTCAATCTGGTCAATCAACTCTTGCCAATTGAAGTCGCCGGCAACGCCGAGGATCGCCGAGTTCGGGCGAAAATGCCGCGACCAGTGAGCTTGAACTTCCTCGGCCGTCGCGGCCATCACTCCCTCTGCGGTGCCGTGGCTCGATCGTCCCCAGGGCTGGGGATATGTGCGATGCCGCAGTTCGACCATCAAGCGCTGTGCCGGTTCGTCGTCGATGCCGTTGATTTCCTGGAGGCAAACCAGTTGGCCCGCTTCGATTTGTTCGGCCGGCAAGTGCGGTCGGCGGATCATGTCGGCATAGATCGCCAGAGTTTCTTTGAGATTTTCGGCCAGCGTCGCGGCGCTAAAACTAATCTGCGAAGCGCCAACCGATTCGCCGCGCTCGACGCCCACCACTTCCAGGTCGTTGATTAACGCCCGACTGTCGCGACTTCCCGCGCCGCGCAACACCATGTCGCAGACCAACGACGAAAGACCCAAGCGATTCGCTGGGTCGGTCGTGTAACCGCAGGGGACCAGCAAAGTGAGCGCGGCGGATTGGACCGAACGATTTGGCTCGCCGATCAGGGTCATACCGTTGGCCAAGCGGTGAGAAAAAATGTCGTTCTGAGCAACTTGGCGAGTAACGGTCATCGAGACAGCCTACCGGCCCGCACTCGCGTAGGCAAGTTCAACTGATTTGTAGAGGGTGCGAACCGTGCGAAAACCAAGGCGGCGATAGAGTTTCACGGCCCCTTGATTCTCGGCGGTCACTTCGAGGCCCACTTGCGTGATGCCAACTTGTTGCAGGCCGAGCAGGCTCGCTTGGATGAGCGCCGTACCGATGCCCCGGCCGCGGTGGTCGGCCAGTACGCCGACGTTCTGCACGCTGGCCTTGTACTTTTGGACGCGAACGGCTTGGATCGTGGCACAGTATTCGACCCGGTGGATGCCTTTGCCGACGTACTCGACCAGCCACGTGGCCTCGGGAATAAACCCTTCCTTGGCTTTGATCTCGCTCATGAGGCGCTGACAGCCTTCGAGTTCGCCCAGGCAAGGAAAGACTTGGGCGTCGATGCCACCTTGAAAACTGTGATACTTGACCTCGGCGTGCGCAAGCATGAGCGACGGATGCCACGTCACCAGGCGATAACTCATGGGAAGCCGGAGCGGCATGGATTGCCAACGCAGGAGATTCAACTCCATCCGATAGCGCTTCACGTATTGGAAATTCATAAACCGCATGGCAGGTGCATGAACCAGCAAGAGGAAAGATAAGTGCCTAGCGCCGATACTCTCCACAGTTCTTCCCTAAAGATACCACAAGTGGCTACGGAGAATAGCAATTCCCGGAAACTTGCTGGATAACGAGACTTTTGCCGGCGCCGCGACCAGCTTTGTCGGCAGAATCGCGCCGCTACGCCGCGCGACACTACTTTTGCTCGACGATCGCTGAATCAACGAACACACGCATCGCTTCCAATGTCTCGGCACTCACATGGTGCTCAATCCCTTCGCTGTCGACCACGGCGATCGCGTCACTTACGCCAATCGCCAATAGAAACTGATGAACGATTTCGTGGCGCCGACGCGACTTGGCGGCTAATCGCTTGCCGGTCGCGGTTAACTCCAGCGGCTTGTATGGTTCAGTGGTCACCAGACCGCTGTCTTTGAGACGCGCCACGATCTTGGTCACGGTGACGTGGCTCACGTCGAAACGGCGGGCCAGATCAATAACCCGACAAACCGCTTTTTCCGCGAGCACTTCGCTAATCGCTTCAACGTAGTCCTCCGCGGTTTCCGCGGCATGGTCACGGCGGGTGCGGCGATGACCATCGGCAACTTTGGGGGGTTCTTTCATGTCTAAATATTACGTGCTACCACATTGAAGGGTGGTGAGAGATCAAGGCCTGCGGCACTCAATGCCGAGGCAATTCGTCCAGCGTTTTTCGTTCTCCACGAGCTTGAACATCCCGTCGGCCGAGTCGTTGAAAAAAGCACGGCGAATGTCGACGAAGCCGATTCGCTTGAGTTCTGCT
>JBGTMM010000766.1:0-1985 GCA_041743635.1 Bythopirellula sp. | reverse complement strand
GGCGGGATAAAGCTCGCCCGTATTGTGATTGCGGTAGATCGGCCGCACGCAAACGCCGACGATTTCCGCACCCATTTCTCGCAGCTTAGCCGGCGTGACGAGCGTGGTCACGCCGCCGAGAGTGGCATTGGGCGTGGTATCGACCGCCACCGCCGCGGACTGCTTGAGATGGCTGATCCGCTCGAGTTGCCGCCGCAACGCTTCGATGGTCCGCAGCGGCGTGTGAGGACTGCGGACCTCGATCGAGAATGCGGGACGAAATTCCGTCGGCTCTAGCGCGCTCTCGGCAAAAGCCGCTTCGACGTCGGCGTCGTCGGCCGACCAGATCTCAATCATCAAGAACGCGCCAAACCGCTCACTTTGCAATTCGATGATCGTCTTGAGGAGCAGTGTTATCTCTTTCTTGGTCGTCGAGTGCGGCACGATCAGATACGATGCCTCGCCGTGAACCAACTCGCGCGTGCCAAAATCATCTTCCGCCGGTTGCCGATAAACGCACAGAAACGGCAGCGGTCGTTCCATGTGGAGCGAGCCGCCCCCCGGCAGATCGCAACGCACCGGCTGCCCGGCCAAAAGCCGTGCATGAATGTCGTCGACGAATTCCTGCGAAAGCGGCACGGGCTGAAGCGGGGCATGACTCACGGTTGGCCAAGCTCCTCTAACACCCCTGGAATGGTGCTCGCGAGGGCCGATGTAATCGCCGCGAGCAATGCCGGATCGGGCACGCCGGTCCATTCATCCATAAAGAATTTTTTGAACTCGATGCAAAGATTGCAAATAGTGGCGGGGAACTTTTCACCGATCCACCGCGCGAAGTAGCCCCCCTCAAATTTAATATTCTCGCGGACGTCGAGCTTGCCAGTCGGGAAATCATGCGTCCGCAACTCGCGCATGAAGCGCTCCAGCACCGGTCTCCACTTGGGATCGTTGTAAGCCGTGCCGAGATTTACTTGCGGGTTAAGCTCGGGATCGTCGAACGGCGCGGCCGGACCGCGGCGATGGTGTTTGTAGGAGTGCAGTTCGTAAATCACCACGCGACCATGACGGTCGACCAACCGCGTGAGCAATTCTTCCAAGGCGGCGTAAAACTCCGAATGGATTGCGAGCGATCGCTCAAGCACTTCATCAGACAGTGGTCTTTGCCAAACCATGAGTCCCCAGGCATCGGCTGGGGTGCGATAGACAGCCTTTTCATGGGGCCGGTTGAGATCCACCTCAAACCGCGATCGCCGGACAATTACTGTGGTCGGTGCGATTGCTGTCCAAACAGCGGTAAACGGATCTTCTTCGCGGAGCCGGCCGGCCGCGGGAATCGCAAACAGCGGCGCGACTTCTGCGCGGACCTCATGCCCGTCGTGCAGCGCCACGGCGACCACGTTGCCCGTGCCTTCAATGATTTCCCAAGGTTCGCGTGAGATGGCTGCACCTTTCTCTTTTTACGTTGAGTTGGACAGCACTTATGATATTTTGCGCGGGCGTCCGCGGGAAGTGATGCATCGCAGCGTAAATCATAGCCGGACCGCCACGCGGTCCGGGATTCATCCCGGAGCCAAGTGTGGCTCCGGCTAGGAACGCAATCGACGCGTCGCAAACGTCAACATGCTGCAAGCCAACAAGCAGATCGCGGTGGGTTCAGGCACGGCGATGATGGTTGGAAGAGGGGTCGTCTGCCCAAAACTGCGTTGCCAGAGCAAGAAGTCCCGGCCATCGACTTTAGCATCGCCATTGCCATCCGCGGCGGCGTCGGTGGTTCCCCCCGCGCCGCGTTGCCAGGCGAGAAAATCACGGCCATCAACGTCGCCGTCACCATCGGTGTCGCCATCGGTGTATTTAGCAAACGGACCTACTTGGGTATTGAACTGACCATAGCCCGTTTGAAAGATTGCGAGGTCGCTACCATCGATTTCTTTGTCGTCGTTGAAGTCTCCGCCGACAAACCGCAGGCGACCGTAGTCGGCCTGCCAAATTGCCAGGTCGGCCTGGTT
>JBGTMM010000765.1:0-4764 GCA_041743635.1 Bythopirellula sp. | reverse complement strand
AGCTAAAGCCCAAGGAGCGCACAACTGATAATGTTTAGTGTGTCCGCATTGGTTTGTGCGATTGGTGCTAGCGCTGCTGGCGTGCTAACGACGCAAGGGGATAAAGTCATGCGAAATGCCCTCGGATTATCGAGCGTGCTTGTTGTCGCCATGCTAGCGGAATCGGTCTTCGGCGGCGAATCGTTCCCGGCCAATCTTTACCAAGGGGCTTCGAGTGCGGAAGTCGCCCGCGCGGGTTGGCCTTGGTGCAGGTGGAAATGGGCCAGAGCCCAGAACCCTTGCGAATACATTGGCTATTACGTCGGTGGAGGTGCGCCCGGACCACGCAGCCGTGAGCATTGCCCCGACGAAGGAACCTGGGGCTGGGACTACCAAGGCAAGAAATTACAGCGAGTGGTCCGCTTGGGGTGGACCTACCCACCCCGCCGGCAGGGGGGCACGGGGAGTTACGACCCCGACGGTCCGCGCGTGGCGGAAGCCGTTAAGGAGGCTCTACACGCGCAACATTCCGCGGAATAACGGGGGAAAGTGCCAACTCCGTGCTTCCCGATTCCATCGGCAGCTAAATCCATGCCGATTCGTTGCCTCGCCACTCAGCGACGATTATATTAAGGAGCGTTGCCGAGGTGAGTCTTTTCTTTTTTTAGGCACCTATGTTACGCACCCTTCAAGTCGTGGCGATTTTCTACTGCCTGCTTTACCCGCTAGCAGCGGTGCGGGCGGCGAACACTCATTTTTGGTTGTCTACGCAAGGTTTCCCCTCGGTCAGTCCGTTGCCGAGTTCCTCAACCACGGTACCCGAGTTCGTCAACTTCAAGGGACAAGCGGGGGGAAGCATCTACATTTGGGGACGGCCCGAAGTTGGACAAACTTTGGAAAATTGGTCTTTGAACCTAAGGGTGAGCGACACCAGCGTACTCACCTTCACAAGTTCTGACGTGTACGAATCGAATGTGACCAGTGTGAACCGCTGGCAGGATGTGGGCGAACCGACCGCTAATTCGACGCAGATCATCAGAAACATCGCGGGATTTTCACCGACCCATATGGGACTTGGTATCGGCAGCGGTACGCAAGGCAGCGATCTGTATTACGACTCGGTACGGAACGGTTGGCTGCTTGCCAAGGTGAATTACTCCTTACAAACTTTTACAGCCTTCAAATCGGCCAATTTATTCCTGCAAATTGGTTCCCGGGGAATGAGCAATCTTAATGGCGACTCGATAGATGTGAATGCTGTGTTTGGTCATGCAACGGAGACTGCGCTCAATGCCGCTAATGCGGATGACGGTGGCCAGCGACAAACAAGCAGTGTCTTCCCCGATGGTGTGATCAAGTATTACGACAAGCCGGATGCCGACTTTGATGGCGATACCGACGTCGATGGCCGGGATTTCCTAATTTGGCAACGCAACTTCGGCACAACAACCCTCCTGAATGCCAACGGCAATGCCAATCCCGGAGGTGCCGCGGGACAGGACAATCTGGTTAACCACGTCGACCTGGCCGCCTGGCAATTTCAGTATGATACGACGGTGTTTCCAACTCTCGTGGCCGTGCCGGAACCAAACTCGGCTGTCCTGTTTGGTGCTTTCTGTGCTTTTTGGACTGCTTACAGTTGGAGTCGCCAGCGTGGCCGCGGGGGGTGCCAATCTCCGCTTTATCCGCTGCCAGAGGAAAACTCATCCGATCAAGTGGGATCCGCGTACTATCGGAGGGTGCCGTATGAAACAGACAATCTATAACTTCTGCATTGCCGTGGTTATGAGTGGCTGTGTCGCTCAAGTTTCGCAGGCCGACACGTATACGTGGAACAATCCGGCAGGTGGTTTTTTTGATGTTCCCTCGAATTGGGATCCTTCCGGTCCCGTCCCTGGCCCACCCATGGGTCAAGACGAAGCAAGATTTTTGCTGCCAGCAAGCTATGTCGTCACGTTCGATTCCACCGTAGTCAACAACAGTCTTAACGTGACCGATGGCAACGTAATTTTTAATCTGATGTTCAATTCCTATAACGTGATGAATGCGGTCTTAGCCGAAGGCTCCCCCGCATTATCATCGCTCACCGTGGACAACGGGGCGCTCAATGTCGCCGGGCAATTTGATGTTTTCAGCGGTGCCACGCTCGCCGTGAACAACGGTGTGCTCAATGTCACCGGGCAATTTGATTTGTTCAGCGGTGCCACGGTCCTTGGAAACCAATCAGGTGTTGTAAATACATCTCTAAGTTTGGATGTGGCCAACGGAGCAGCCATTCGAGGGAATCTCAACGTCAGTACGAGTGAAGGATTGCACAATCGCGGGCTGATTGCTCCGGGTGAACTCCCGGGAACTGGGAGTGAAATCGGCTCCATTAACATAAATGGCAACGGCAACTTCCAACATTTTTCCGACGGATCACTGGAGATTCAGATCAGCGGTGGTTTGCCGACTGCAACCAACGACGTACTTAACTATGGTGGGTTCGGTGGCGTAACTTTAGGAGGTGGATTACGAGTCCCCTTTATAAACAGCTATGCGCCGCAACCCAACGACTCGTTCACCTTTTTTAACACCACGGGGCCAGGCACCACGATTGTGGGGCGCTTCAACAGTCTTTCGGTACCGGGACTTAATAGCGGCCTAGCCGCGCGCGTCGATTATGCGCCGATGACCACGTCGATCACGTTCGTGGCTCCCGTGACAGTCGGCTTTAACTCTGATAACCTGCTTCCGCCCCCCGGACCCAATCATTTTGGAGACGAGGATTTTTGGGGCGGAGGACAGGTTCCCGACAGCACCAGCGTCGTTAACGTCAGAAATTTAGAAGATGGCGAACGAGTGATTGAATTGAATCCTAATGTCACTGGCTCCCGGGATGCTTTCGTGCATCAAATCACCTTGAGCGGACAAAACCACGAAATGGCCTTGCGCCTGCCAACAGGCACCAATTTTACCGCCGTCGATCAATTGACGCTCAGCAATCGTGGCGTGCTCCAACTCGACGGTGGCACCGCACATAGCGGGCTTGTTAAAGTCAATCCCGGTGGACAAATTGTCGGTAGCGGTGTTATCGACGGCGATGTGCGACTGGGCACCACCACGGGCACCCTTCAGGCAAAGCTCAGCCCCGGTTTTTCTTCCGGCGAAATTACGATTGAAGAAAATTTGACCGTCGCCCAAAACGGCGTCGTCGAAATTGAGATTTTCGCTGACGATGATTTTGACATGGTCATCGTCGGTGAAGATGCCAATCTCGGCGGCACGTTGATGGTCGACATGACCGGCGTCCTACCGGCGAGCATCATTGGGAATGAGTTTGTCATACTCACCGCGGGCGACGTGAATCAGCAATTTAACAACATCGATACGATTGGCGCCCCCGACTATTTCTTCCAACCCGAGTACTCCGAGAGCGAGGTTTCCCTGCTGCTCTATGGCGACGGGGACATGAACTGCGATGGCGATTACACGCTCGACGACGTCGAGAAATTCGCGATGGCCCTCACCAACCCCATTGGGTACTTCGGTGCTTTCGAGATTTTCGGCGAAGACTCGGGGGACATGAACGACGACGGTTTCTTCGATTTCGACGATATCGAGGAGTTTTCTCTAATCGATTTCGGTGAAGGTCTCACGGCGGATGAAGTCGTCTCTTACCTACTGGAATTCACCGCACCCCCGGTGCCCGAGCCTTCCGCTGCCTTGCTGTTCGTCGCGGGGAGTGCTCTATTGACGGGGACGGCTGCCCGTGGGTTGCGTAGTCGCTCTTCAATTTTAAAGTAGCCAGATTGATATTGGCCGCGACGTTTTTGTAGTTCGCGGCGCCGGCCAGGGAGTTCGTCGGATGACGCGACACTTAGCTCGGCGAGGTGCTTTGCACGGCTCCGCGAAATCTCGCGTCGAGGCCGGTGGGGGGTTTACGCTCGTCGAGTTGCTGGTCGTGATTTCGATCATCGGCGTGTTGGTCGGCCTCTTGCTCCCCGCGATCCAAGCCGCCCGCGAAGCGGCCCGGAGGATGCAATGCACGAACAAGGTCAAACAGCTCGGCGTAGCGTTGCAAAATCATCATGCCGCGAAACGCCATTTCCCGTCGGGTTCCAACATTCACGACAGAGAAATGGCAAACGGCATCAGTTGGAACATCATGCTGTTGCCGTACTTGGAGCAGAATGCACTTTATGAGCAGATAGGTCCGCTTCCTGATGGTGGCGCGTCTAACTTTAAGGCGGAAAACTTGTTGGTCGATATTTTCTCCTGCCCAACAGCTCCGGATCAAAAGGTTGTCGCTAATGTTGATGCTAACGGAGAGCAGAAGTTTGGCTCACATTATTCCGCTATCGCAGGTGCGGGCAGGAATGAGGAACGCATGAACATTCCCGGCGTTTGCGGGGATGTTTTCACGGATGGCATCTTTTATCCCGATAGTCGCACGCCGATTTCTCGCATCACGGATGGCACGTCGAACACCTTGGCCATTGGCGAACGCACATACCTCTTCGACAACTGGACGCAAGGATGCTTTAAGTTAGGCGAAGATCCCGATCCCATGATCGAACTCTGTATGTCCTCATCGCACAATATCGTCTATCCACTCAATGCTGATAACGACGTTTTCGGTTACTATAAGCAAGATAAACAGGTACCACCCCCACTCAGAACAATGAATCGCAACGACCTGCAATTTGGCAGCGAACATCCTGGCGGAGCCAATTTCTGCTACGCTGATGGCAGCGTGCATTTCATCAATGACGATATCGACTTTTCCATCTACCAAGACATGGC
>JBGTMM010000764.1:0-1921 GCA_041743635.1 Bythopirellula sp. | reverse complement strand
TGGACGAAGCTGTCGTAGTTGTCGACGAGGAGAATCATGAAAATCACTTTAACACAGGTCGAGGGCGTGAAGCAGCCCACGAGCTTTGTGCCACGTTTCACGATATTCGTCGAGTGGTTCGGATTGGGCGACGATCCCGCCCCCCACCGGCATCTGCCACCACCCACCGCCAGCGGTGATGGTTCTTATCAGGATGCTGCTGTCCATTTGGCCGTCAAAGCCGATGTACGCGAGCGATCCGCAATAGGCTCCGCGGGCCGTCGGCTCCAATTCGGCGATGATTTCCATGGCACGGATTTTCGGCGCACCCGTAATGGAGCCGCCCGGGAAACACGCCCGCAAAAGGTCGAAGGGGGTTGCGCCATCTCTCAGCGTGCCGCGGACGGCAGACACCAGATGCTTAACGTGGGCGTAAGTTTCTATTTTGCAAAGCTCAGCGACTTCGATGCTCTCGCTCGTGCAGACTCTGGAAAAATCGTTGCGCATAAGATCGACGATCATGACATTCTCGGCGCGATCTTTTTCACTCAGTTGGAGCTCATCGCCGACAAACAGATCCGCTTCGGGCGACAAAGAGCGTCCTCGGGTCCCTTTGATGGGGCGAGTTTCAACCGCGGAATCGCGAATTTGCAAAAAACACTCGGGCGAGCTGCTGCATATCTGCCAATCCCCAAGATTCAAAAAACCCGCATAGGGTGCCGGGTTCTTTTCGCGGAGTTTCACATACAGCGAGACTGGATCGCTCTTGGCGGTGCAGAGCAATCGCTGCGCGAGATTCACCTGAAACACATCGCCAGCATGAATGTATTCGACCGCGCGACGGACCATTTTTTGATAGTCGGCCGAGGACATGTTGCTCGTCACATCACTCAAGCCGACATCGAATTGTGGAGCGAGTGAAGCACTAGGAATTTTGACAGTTTGCGATTGTCGAACAGTCGGTGGCTGCCCGCTAAGAATCTCGCCAAAATAAGCTAACCGTTGTTCGGCGCGTTGCCGACGAGCAATTGGTTCATATTCTGGAAAACCTTGTGAGATGAGCCATGTCTGGTTTTCCTGATGATCAAAAGCGAACACGACATCATAAAAACCGAGGGCTAGGACGGGAATCGGAAAGTCCGTCGCGCGCGGTTTGGGCAGTTCCTCGAGACTGCGACCCAATTCATAGCCAAACAAGCCCGCGAGGCCCCCTTGAAATGGCGGTAAGTTCGGGTTGGTTTCAGCGACGAAGTTTTTGCAGTGATCGGAGATTCGCCCCAGCGGGTCGCCATCGGTTGCATTGGCTTCAACCCACTCAAAAGGATCGGCTGCCAGAAAGGAATAACGCCCCAAGCGGCCGAACTCCGCGGCGCTGTCGAAGAACACGACGTGCGGCAAGTGGGCGAGTCGCTGAAACGCAGCCACGGCCGACAAGTCACGCGGCAATTCGGCAACAAGTGGCAAAACATTGTTGCTCACGACGGTTCACCCCGATTGCCGTGTTTGAGGTAGTGGCGATGCTCTGGCTCAGTGGCCAAGCCCCAATCAAGGGCTTCATCTTGCACATAGTTTTTGCCAAGCGTGAGCGCGATGCGAGCTTTCGCCAATTCGTAGCCCAAATAAAAAGCGTGGCTGGCATCCAGATTCTTAGGCAAGCTACCATCCGTCCCGGCGGTACGTAGCGATTCCATCAGCTCAAAAGGATCGTTGTGTCGTAAATGCAAATTGCTAGAAATTAAATGAATTTCGTTTTCGGCAACGAATACGCGATAGTTGTTGTCACGAATTTGCGACGTTAACTTTTCGAGTTGCTCTAGCGTCGGACTGTTCACTTGTTCGTCGCGCAACATAATTAACCGTGGCTCGACATGCTTGGGCAACACCCGATTGTTCACCGCATGATGCACCAACCGACGAGCAAGGTCACATTCTTTCACACTGG
>JBGTMM010000763.1:0-4792 GCA_041743635.1 Bythopirellula sp. | reverse complement strand
CCCCGGGGTAGGATTGTCGATCCCCGCGATGTTGTTCAAATCGAGCCCGTCGTTGATCCGAATGAGAGCCGTATCGCCGTCGGCGTCGAAATCGCGGACCATCATTTCCAACTCGGGGTCGTACAAACTTACCGGCGTTGTGTTGAGCTGCACCTGGAACGAGTTCGCGCGAATCACGTCGATGTCGCCCAGCCGCGCCGTGCCATTATTCGCCGCCGTGGGGGTCGCCCCTTCGAGCACGTCCGCCACATTCGTGAGACTGAGTGTCCCCTGCGGCGTGGCCAAACCATAAATCACGTACCCCCGGCCGTGCGTGCCGTTGCTGGGGATGCTGATGTTAACCTGCCCCGAGCCGTTCACCTTCACGGTCTGCGGAATCACGTTGCCCGGATCGACAACTGGGTCCTCCGCGTTGCCGGTGAGCTCGACGAGGATCGTGTTGGGGGCGAACAATGTTTGCACGCCGTTGCGCGTTTCGACAAACGTGTCGTTCCGGCTATTGAGCCCCACGATGGCTGAATTCTCGCGCTCGTAGATGTAAATGTTGGAAAAACCGCCGCCAGGATTATCGATCCATCGTTCATGGAAATTGCCCCGACCATGAGTATTGCGGATGTCGACGAGGGTGGTGATCGTCTCGCCGTGGAATCCGCCCAGCGCGTCCACTTTGCCGTTGTTCGGGAAGTTCCGGCCGTTGCCGAACTCCTTGGCGTTGAGATACACGTTGGCGTTCCCTGGCCGCAGCAGCGTGTAGGCATACGCCACGTTTTTGAGAAATGGAAAGCCGCCCGGCAGATGATCGTGGCTATCGACAAACGACATGCCTTGGCTGCCGTCCGTGTGCCACACTTGGCTACCACCCGGCCGATCCTGGGAATCCTGGCTGGCGCCTCGGATGTTGTGCCAATTATTGGCAAAACCGTTCCCCGTGAGATTATCCCGCATCGCAAAAAACAAAGGAAAATCGAGCGCGTCGCGGTTACCGCGGACCGTGAAATCGTTCTGGGCAATCGCCACCGGATTCGGCAAGTCATGCTTAATAAACGTCTGCACAAAACCCTTGTTGCCGTCCAAGATTTCGCTAAACGAATACACCGGCTTGATCGTGCCATCGTGGTTCAGCCGATTGCTCGCGCGGTACACCGCCTGATCCAACAGCGTGAGCGTATTCGTGGGAAAATGCTTCGCCGCGTCAATGCGGAACCCATCCACGCCGATCACCTCGACCATCCACTGCGAATGACGCATGAGCAACTGCTCGGCCTTTTCGATCACGGCGTCGCCGGCGAGCGGCGTATCGACATTGAAGTCGTACCGCGTGATGAGGAATTGGCCCGGACCGGGATCGACGTCCAGTTGAATTCCCCCGTCGGCCTGATCGGGGTAAAACCGGCGATTGCTCGCAGCGGGCACATTCGCGAGCCGGCCGAACGCCGGTTCCGTGCCAGCGGGAATATTCGCCGCGTTGCCCACCTCCACCGGATTGCGGATAAACATGTGCGTCTTTTCCTGGGCGATATCGACCAAGTTGGATAACCGACCGTTGAGATCGCCGCTCGCAAACGAGCTGTGAAAATCGCCGTCGATATCGTTCGGCAAGGTGATCGCCAATCCCGGATAGCCGCCCGATTGGGCAAAAGTCACGTCGTCAGCCGTGGAAGGTGTTCCCTTGGTGTCAGTACTATCCGGACCTAAATCGCTAAAGCCCGCGTGATTGAGGATGTGATCGGTATAGACAGCTACGTTCGACGCATGCGCCGCCCTGACGAGCGACTTGAGCCCCTCTTCCGTGCCGTACAACGTCTCTTTGCGTGGCCGGCCAAGATCGAACCGATCGTACACGTCGTAGCCCACGCTCTGATCCCCGGAGTCGGCCCGCGTCGGCGGCGGCAACCACATCGCGCCATAGCCCGAGTAGAACAAATCGACCTGCCGATCTTCAATGGTTCTCCACTTGGCTTCAAACATTTGCAGAGTGGCCGGCGCGGAAACACTTTGGGCCGACGCGGTTCCCGAGCAGCCCGAGACGAGCGCGACGCCCATTGCAGCCCGCAGCCACGCAGATCGCATTTTCAATAAACAATTCATCAAAGCAGTTCTTCTCTCGTGTTCCGTTCAAATCAAACAACTTTCAGCGAAATCTTATCCCCGGCCCCTCTTCGCCGGGTCTTGCCAACCCGCAGGCGGCTCCGACTTCAATTCCAAATTAATTTCGTTCGAGCCCGGTTCAACATTAAATGTCAGGCCCGAAGTCTCGGGCGACGCATACCACCGCGGCGTGATCGCCTCGCCGGGCGGGGGTGGTCCTCCACCTGCCGACCGCGTGGTCGACGACTTCCGCGCTACCACAACGACTTTGTACTCCCCGGGAGGAAGCCCCGACTCGCGGCCCGTGTAGACCTCGTAATTGCCCGATTCGTTGACAATCGCGTACGCCTGGGGACCACCGTTTGACGGCACAAAAGAGATCGAACCCGTGGGAATAGGATTACCATCAAGCGTAACGAGCCCAGCAACCGAGGCATCATACGGGCCGCCGCATCCGGCAGATCCCACAAGTAATGCCGCCGCGAAACCAAACACATTTTTTTTTCGATTCACCATCTTTTTTTGACTTACCATGTCAAGCAAAACCTCCCACAAAAGACTTTGCACAAACAAACTACTGGAGATTCACCACTTCGCCACCTTCGCGGGTGGAAAGTGCGCGATAGCTGACGGTATCGATCCCCTCTTGAACAAACTGCACCGATCCATCAACCATCACAAATTGCGCCCCACCGGGATGCAGACTTTTAAAGCCCCGCACCGTCTTGGAGTTGGTGCCTTCCTGGAACCACGACGGTATCTGATTCATCGGCAGATAGTTCAAGGGAATGCTACATGTCGCCCAATCGCCGTCGGCGAAATAGGCCGCCGAGTGGTAATCCGTCGAAACAACGTTTTCGCCAATCATGAAGGTGTTGCTCGTTCCGTCCGACACACTCTTCATGTTGAGCGGTTGCCAAAGACTTGTTCGCTGGAAGATGCCGTTATTTGACATCGTACTGTGTGTGTCAGGGGAGCCGATTGCCGGCGGAATAGGGATAAGATCACAAGGATTTGCACTAGCCGACAGCAGCGAGTCGCCGATGCAACCTTTGTAGCTCGTGGTGGCAGTAAGACGTTTATTATTTTCGTTAATATACCAATAATATTGCAGATCACTTGGAATGGCGGACGGATCGGAGGGACAAGTGATCACTGGCAACTGAGTAGCAACAATATCCTTGAGCGCCTGATGCCCCATGCCCTGCCCTAAGTTGGCATTGTAAACATTGAACTTGCCCTTAGATTTCTCCGCGATTAAATCGTGCATTGCCGGCTGCTCAAGTTGCGGCAAGATGTCGACGATGAAACCTTTGCCGGTCAATTTCACGTCAAGGGCGGGTGGCTCGACGTTGACTGGTGCAGTACTGCTGGCACAATCCACGGTCCTTTTCTCATGGCCCCATTGTGTGTTGCTTGTGGGAAAATGCTTCGCAACGTCGTGAAAGTTAAGACACGCCAGCCCCAGATTCTTCAAGTTATTGGAGCACTGAATCCGCCGCGCCGCTTCGCGGGCCGCTTGGACCGCGGGCAACAGCAGCGCCACCAACACGCCGATGATCGCGATCACCACCAACAGCTCGACCAGCGTGAACGCCATGCGATTCGTTGAATCGCGGCTAAGGATACGATTCATAGATTCATCCTTTGAGAAAAATAAACTCTCCGAAGTCATCAATGCAAAATGCAAAACGAACAATGCAAAATGCAAAATGGAAAAAGCAAAATGTTCAATTCCTAGTTTTGCATTTTGCGTTTCTCATTTTGCATTTTGCATTTTCCTATTTGTTGGCAACCGCCGATCGCTCGCCAGTACCGGGGTGATACTGAGAGAGCGAATCGGCAATTGCCCAACAAACAAGGACACTCATAGTGGCTAGAAGCTAGTGGCTAGTGGTTAGTTGCTAGCGCCTAGCTTCTAGCGTCTACAAACTTCTTCCTAACCCCTGCGACCCCGGCCGCAGGCCAAGCCCACCAGCGACAAGCCGATCAAGGCCAGCGAAGTGGGTTCGGGGATAATGCAAATTTCAAAGAACTGTAAGTCTCTTGCATAATTCGCGTTCAAATTGACTCCACCAACCAAACCGGGGGGAATAAAATTCCCGGCCCCATCGCCACCAAGATTGCCTTGGGGGCCACCGAGGCCACCGAGGAATTGGTTCGACAGGTAATCATGGTTCGAGCCGTTAATCATCGCGCTGATCTTGATACAATCACCAATTCCAGGGCTGCCAATCGCCGACAATGGAATGGCCAATTCCAAACCCGTTTGCACAGCTTGAGCCGCGGCAACACCGGCCGCATCCAACGAATTCGGAGCATTGCCACCAACACCCAAAACGTTGCTGTTGTTAAACGCGACGCCAATGGCCGAGGCACCCACGCTTGCATTCGAACCTTGTGTGCCCGTCGGGTTAAAAATATCAAAAGTTGATTCCACAACGCTGGTATTGCCCACGCTGTTGAAATCAAAATCGAATTTGCCCGCGCCACGGCGGTTAATCATCAAGTAATCCGCCGCGAATCCCGTATCGAACGTGAAGCCGGCAAATCTGTTCGCCCAACCATCGTTGCTCGGATTGTTTCCACCGCTGCCAGTGTCCGCGGTGATTACGTTTTCACCACCGGCCACCGAGTCAATGAAGATGTCCAACTTGTTAAAATTGTCCTGCAAATTGCCGGTCAACGTCAGGTAGAGGATGCC
>JBGTMM010000762.1:0-8188 GCA_041743635.1 Bythopirellula sp. | reverse complement strand
GATTGCGGAATCTGAACGGTCTAAAACGACAATTCCTGAAATTTGCAGCTATTTTCTTGACAGTTTCGCCTGCTCAAAATAGCATAAATTGCCTACGGCGTCTGTTCGTGGCTGTGCCATGTTCGTTCTATACGCCAACTGTTTTTTTCTGCTCACGTAATTTTCCGTGCGCGCTTGAGTTCAGTTTTTACATTCGCAGCTTTTTCAAACTACTTCAAGGTATTTGCTAATTATCGAAATCTTAACTTTAAGGTACTGAGCCATGAATCATTGCAACTTAGCTGCTCTTATCGCCGTGGCGGTCAGCACGAGTCTGCTCCACATTTCTACGCAGGGTGCCGACATCGTCACCGAATGGAACGTGACGCTCAACGACGCGATCATTGCCACGCCCTCAAAACACAATCCCGGCAATCCGACGCGCGCCATGGCCTTGATGAATGGCGCTATCTACGACGTGTTTCAGGCAGTAGAACGCACGCACGCTCCCTTTAAGGTTAAGGTCAATCCAGCGCTGTTCGACGCTAATTTGGCGGCCGCGGTCGCGCAAACCGCCTACCGTACAATCTCCGATACGTACGATGAGCAGCAAGCCACGTTGGACGGCGTGCTGGCGGCTCGGCTAGGTGCAATTGCCGATACTCCCGAGCGCATCCAGGCCGGCATCGACTTGGGAAATTACGTCGCTCAACGGTATATCGACGACCACGCGGACGATGGACACAGCTTGCCGGACGCGTACGATCCGACCGATGCCCCCTTTCACTGGAGTTCAGATCCCATGGCGTTACCGGAGATACAAAAAGGTTGGGGATCGGACTGGGGCTTCGTGACTCCCTGGGCAATGCCCAATCCTGACCATTTTAACGCACTCGTCGGTGTGCCGGACCCTAATAGCCCGGAGTATGTCGATGCGTTCGACCAAGTGAAAGATTATGGTGCGCGGATTAGCCCATCTCGCAGCGACGACCAGACCGAGATTGGCCTTTTCTGGGCCTATGACCGGCCCAACCTGCCGGGCAAACCGGGTGTCGGACCGCCGCCCGTGCTGTTTGTGGAAAACATGATCGACATCGCCGTGCAAGTCGGAAATACGCCGGCCGACAATGCTCGGATGTTCGCCATGGCATCGGTGGCACAAGCGGATGCCGCGATTGCGTCCTGGTATGTCAAGTATGAAGTAGACTTATGGCGGCCAATTACCGCGATCCGCGCCGATGATACGCACGACGACGACAACCCGGCCACCGTCGAGGATCCCACGTGGGAATATTTGGGAGCACCGGGCCATGATCCAAACAGTTCCTCGGACGATTTCACGCCGCCTTTCCCGGCCTACACATCTGGCCATGCTACGATGGGTGGAGCGATCTTTAAGACGTTGGAGCTGTTCTACGGGACGAATGACTTCAGCGTGGCCGACAGCGAACACTTGGCCGATGTCGACGGTGTCACGGGCGACTACGTGTTGGAATCGAACGAGTTTGACGCGAGCGGCGACATCGGCATGTCGCGTAGCTTTCGCCGATTTACGCAAGATACCATGATTGACGAGAACATGGACGGCATACTCGACATCTTAGACGTGGGTCAAGAAAATTCACCTGAAGGCGAGAACGGGATGAGTCGTGTCTATCTCGGCGTCCACTGGCTTTTCGACCAGCAAGACGGCATCGCACTGGGAAATGCTGTTGCTGAATATGCGGCTGGCCATTATTTCCAGGGCGTGCCCGAGCCGTCGTCGCTATTGATTGCACTGCTGGGCCTCGTTGGCTGCGTTTCGCGGCGCAGCCGTTAATTCTCTCTGCGGTATTCCATACCTTAACACGGAACTATCCCGGCACTTCAGCCTACCGGCGGCACCTATCCGGCCACACCGGCTCTCATTAAAATGCGCTTGTTAGCTAGCGCTCGACCGGCGCGAAGAGTGCCAAGCTCCGCTGCCGGCGCGCCAATCTGCCGAAAGGTCCCGCCGTGCTTGAATCCAACTTTCGCTCCATGCCGCTCCCCAGCGAATTGCAGGAAGTCCTGGCTTCGTGTCCCAACTTCATGGTCCCGCAAGATCGACAGTCGATTCTCAGCTTGGCCCTCGGCCCAGAGGAAACCGGCACTTACGAAGTCGCCTACGATGTGCCGGGCCAAGGCTCCATCGTCGAAGCCATCGTCACTAAGTGCAAGAACGGCCTGTCAGTCAATTACCTCGACCCCCAGATGCGCCGCCGCGATCCCGATTGCATGGTGGTCGCCGACGATCAGCCCTCCGACAAAGAGCGTTTCACCGACCGCTTTGGCGAATCGTTCGAAACGCTTCGCACACAAACGTTCGATTGGCTTAAAACACAAGATTTGATTTTGCTCCCCCTTTTCACCGGTGGCAAAGAACTCGGCTTTCCCACGCTGTTGGTCGCGCCCCGCAACGCGGCGTTTTTTGTCGGCGCGCTGGCCGACTTGCAAGAAATGCTCCCGGCCGATGAAGTGGAAGCCGATTTTAATCCCCTGGCGATTATTTATCTCGCCCCGCCGTTTCGCCACACGCATTTTGACGGCCGCCAAGTCGTGGTGCATCATCGTCTGGAAGGGCTGCACGAAATTTTCGCCTATAATCTCTATCCCGGTCCGAGCGCGAAAAAGGGCATTTACGGTGTGTTAATTCACCAGGGCGAGCAAGAGGGTTGGATCACCGCCCATGCTTCGACCGTGCGCGTGATTACGCCTTACGACAACGTCGTCACCATCATGCACGAAGGCGCCAGCGGCGGCGGTAAGAGTGAAATGCTCGAACCGGTTCACCGCGAGCAGGACGGCACGCTCCTGTTGGGGCACAATTTGGTTACCGACGAACGCCGCAAACTCACCCTGCCGCGCGGTTGCGAGCTGCATCCCGTCTCCGACGACATGGCCCTGTGCCATCCCAGTCTGCAAGAACCCGATGGACGGCTCGCTGTCATTGACGCTGAGAACGCCTGGTTCTTGCGATTCAATCACATCACGCATTATGGGACCGATCACTATTGGGAATCGATTTGCTGCCACCCCACCGAGCCGCTCATTATGCTCAACCTCGACGGCAAGGAAGGGGCGACCTGTTTGATCTGGGAGCACATCGAAGATGCTCCCGGCAAGCCTTGTCCCAACCCGCGCGTCATTATGCCCCGCCGATTGGTGCCCAACGTCGTCGACTCCGCCGTCTCGGTCGATATTCGCAGCTTCGGCATTCGCACGCCGCTGTGCACCAAAGAGGAACCCAGTTACGGCATCCTGGGTCTGTTCCATATTTTACCCCCGTCGCTCGCATGGCTCTGGCGGTTGGTCGCTCCCCGCGGACATGCCAATCCCAGCATTACCGATTCCGACACGATGAGCAGCGAAGGGGTCGGTTCGTTCTGGCCGTTCGCCACGGGCCGCCGCGTGACGCAGGCGAATTTGCTGCTCAGGCAAATTGTCGACACGCCAAAAACCCGTTTCGTATTAGTGCCCAATCAACACGTCGGGGCTTGGCACACCGGTTTCATGCCGCAGTGGCTCGCCCGTGAATATCTCGCCCGCCGGGGGAGCGCGAAGTTTCGGCCCGAGCAAATCAAACACGCCCGGTGTCCGCTGCTGGGCTTTGCGATGCGCACCATGCAGATCGAAGGCACGACCATCGCCAAGTGGTTCTTGGAAACGCACACGCAGCCCGAAATCGGTGAGGAGGCCTACGACCAAGGCGCGGAAATTCTTTACGGATTTTTCCAGCGCGAGTTGGCTCACTATTTGGAAGACGACCTCGACCCCTTGGGACGGAATATTATTCATTGCTGCCTGGATCGCGGCACGGTCGAAGACTACATCGCGCTCCTCCCCGGCGCGTAAAGTGAAAAAAAATAGCCGTGAGCGCCAGCTCATGGTCCAGCAATCAAATAGGCGCACCAAATGGAATCTCAAGAAATAACCCTTAGCGAGTTAACCCAACGCACCGCGCAAGCCTTTGAAAAACACTTCGGCCGACCGGCCCGTTATATCGTCGCCGCCCCGGGTCGCGTGAACATTATCGGCGAGCACACCGACTATAATGACGGCTTCGTCCTGCCGATGGCCATCGATCGCTACACGGTGATCGCCGCCGACGAGAGTCACGACGACCGCCCCATCCGCGCCGCGCGAATCCTTACCAACACGATGGGGGAAGAGCAGGAAATCTGCCTCGCGGGCGAACACTCGTCCCCGCTCCCCACCTGGGCCAAGTATATTCGGGGCGTCTTCGAGGCCGCGGCGGAACACGCCCTTGTCCCGCCGGTGTTCGACGCGGTGATCGACTCGACCGTCCCCGTGGGAGGCGGACTTTCCAGCAGTGCCGCCCTCGAAGTGGCCACCGCAACCTTGCTCGAACAACTCGCCGGCAAAACGCTCGACCCCAAAGTCAAAGCCCTGCTTTGCCAACAAGCCGAACATCGCGGGGCCGGCGTCCCTTGCGGGATCATGGATCAATTCAGCAGCGTGCTGTGCGAAGCTCAGCACTTGATGCTGCTCGATTGCCGGAGCCAAGAAACTCGCATGGTGCCGATGAGCGATCCCAGCGTGACCGTCCTGATTATTAACTCCAACGTCAAGCACGAGCTCACCGGCGGCGAATACGCCGAGCGCCGCGCCCAATGCGAAGCCGCCACCAAGGTTTTGGGCGTCCCCTCACTGCGTGAAGCAACATTTGCCTTGCTAGACAGCAAAAAAGCGGAACTCGACAACGTCCATTTCCGCCGCGCCCGGCACGTGATCGGCGAAATCCATCGCACTGTCCACGCCGCCGATGCCATTCCCGCTGGCGACTGGAAGACCGTGGGCGAGCTCATGTACGCAAGCCACGATTCGCTGCGCGACGATTACGAAGTGAGTTGTCCGGAGCTTGACGCCCTGGTCGAAGCCGCGCGAAGCTTGGGATCTTCAAAGGGCGTGATCGGCTCCCGCATGACCGGCGGCGGCTTTGGCGGTTCCACCGTGAGCTTAGTTCGCTCGGAACAAGCGGCAGCGATTGCCGCCACAATCTGCGAACAATACCGCCAACAAACCGGCATCACCGCCACGGCGTTTGTCACGCCACCAGCGAGAGGCGCGCATGTTATCGCGTCACCAGCGTAGCGCGCGACCTCAGCCGGACCGCCACGCGCTCCGGGAATTTCTTAGCGCGTCATGCCCCGGAGGGCGTGGCCCTCCGGCTAGGCCAGAAATTGTCGCTGTAGTTGGCGACAAGAGGTTTTCGGTGTTTACTACACGTTACCATAATAATGATCCATCCGAGCAGCTCATTTTCAACAGTAATTCGGTAAAGCTGTTGGCCACTTTGATAGCGTATCGTAATTCAAGTCCAATTAAAGGAACCTGTCCGATTGATGCCAGATCAGATCGCATATTAAAACCGAATGCTTCCCCGCCACCACGGGATGCAAAAAGAATAATTCCTGGTGCATACTCATCGACTTGACAATCACGATTAAAGGGCACGATCTGTTCTGCCCTCCACAAGATTAAATAATGCTTGCCTATAAATCCTTCTCCACCATTATGTTTCGCTATGAATGCCCGATAGTCCTCCGGCAATCTCAAGCTTGTTGCCGTCGCCCACCAGTCGCTCTGCGCTGCTTCATTGCAGTTAAAATCATCTAACAAACGGTAAATTGGTTCGCACATTCCCGTGTCACTCTTGACGTTCAACATGGAAAGTACAAGAAAGAAACGGAAAGTATTCAGCCAACCAATTACTCCGACATCTTACTACATAATGTGGCATTACGCACTCCGCAGCGGCTTGATCCGAGCGATGTCTTGCTTGATTGATTGGGCTGCCTCCCACAAATCTACCGCGCGTTGAGCATTCAACCAAAACTCTGGCGAATTTCCAAACAGGCGCGCAAGCCGCAACGACATCTCGGGACTGACCGCACGGCGACCACCCAAGAGCTCATTGACCGATTGGCGTGAAACGCCCATCGCCTCCGCCAAACGAGCAACGGTGAGTCCGTAATCAGGCAGAAAATCCTCGCGCAGCATTTCACCCGGATGCGTGGGCCGGCGCTTCATCTTTGTGGTATTTGGAATGGTCATGGTTCAAACCTCAATTAGTGATAATCGCAGAATTCTACGTCGTAAGCATCCCCGTCAACGAACCGAAAGCAAACCCGCCACTGGTCATTCACGCTGATCGAGTGTTGTCCTTGTCGGTCCCCTTCCAGGGCGTGGAGCCGATTCCCGGGAGGAACTCGTAAATCATCAAGTCTCTTGGCCAAGTCGACGTATTCAAGTTTGCGAGACGCACGCTTGGCAAGTTCTGGAGGAATGCGCTTTGTCTTGCCAGTGACGTAAAGCTCCTGGGTGCGTCTATCGGTAAACGTTTTAATCATCCCCTGAATTGTAACTCGTAACGTGACGCTTGTCAAACGCGACTGCGGCTAATCTGAAAAGCATCACTCCTTCACCGCCCCTAGCGTCATGCCCGACACCAGATACCGGCTCAGTCCGATGAACACGACCACCACAGGAATGCTCACCAGGATCGACGCCGCGGCGTAGAGCGCCCACTGGGTTGACATGCTGGCTTGAAAACTCTTGATCCCCAGCGGCAAGGTGAACATCTCGCGGTCTTGCAGCACTTGGGCCGCCACGATGTACTCGCTCCACGCCGTCATGAAACTAAAGAGGGCCGTAATCACCAGCCCCGGCACGGCAATCGGCAGGATGATCCGCCAGAACGCGCTGAATTGGCTGCACCCATCGATCCGCGCGGCTTCCTCGAGCGAGGGCGGAATCGTGTCGTAAAATCCCTTCATCTGCCAAATGCAAAACGGGAGGGCCGTCGAGACGTAAAAGACCAAGAGCCCCAAGAATGTGTCCACCAGATGCAGCTTGGCAATGATGATATACAGCGGCAACAGCAGCATCGTGGCCGGGAACATTTGCGTGGTGAGAATCGCCAGCATGGTCGCCTGCCGACCGATGAACTTGAATCGGCTCAGCGCGTAACCGCCAATCGAAGCCAGCACCACGCCGGTCACCGTCACGAGCAGCGACACAATCAGCGAGTTGCCCAGCCACTGCAAAAAAGGCTGCTCCGTAAAGAGTTCTCGGTAAGCGTCGAGCGTCCAATTCGAGGGGATGATCGACAGGTCCGTCGATTGCAACTGATTCCCCGGCCGGAGCGAAATCGAAAACACCGTCAGCACCGGATAGATGCTGATCGCGGCGAACAGCAGCAAAAACAAGTGCCGGCAAATCGTGATGAGGCGTGGTTCGTTCATGGTATCAAGCCCAGGGATTGCAATCCCTGGGCGTTTTCTTCGCGGATGACATGACTCATGTGTAAACACTCTCCGTCGCGCGGGTCCGTTGCAGGGAAATCAGGCTCACCGTCAAGAGCAGTGCGAAGATCACCATCGAAAGCGCCGCGCCGTAGCCGTAGCGATAAAAATTGAAAACTGCTTTGTAAACGTACGACACAAGAATATGCGTTTGATCCGCCGGTTCCCCGCCATTCGACACCAGCCAGATCACGTTGAGATTGTTGAATGTCCAAATCGCGCCGAGCGTCACCGCCGGGACCAGCACGGGTTTTAAGAGTGGCAACGTGACGTTGCGAAACTGTTGCCAGCGATTAGCCCCGTCGATGCGGGCCGCTTCATACAGCTCCTGGGGAATACCCTGCAAGCCGCCGAGCGCGATCACCATCATAAACGGATAACCGAGCCACACATTGGCCACGATGCATGCCGTGAACGCCAGCCCCGGTTCGCCGAGCCAATTCAGCGGCGCAATGCCGAACCAAGTACTGAGAATCAGATTCACTGCCCCGTAATCGTAATGGAACATGCTCCGCCATGTGAGCGCGGTGATATATGCCGGCACGGCCCAGGGAATTATGAGCAACACGCGGTACAGCGTCTTGCCGCGTATCGGGCCGTTCAGGGCCATCGCGAGCGCCAAACCAATGCCCACGTGAAACACTACGTTCACTACCGTCCACACGATCGTTTTGAGCAGCACACGGAAAAATTTCGCCTCGGTGAATACCTCGAAATAGTTGCGCAGTCCGATAATCGACCAATCTTGGAAATTGGTGAGCGACATATTGGAGAGGGACAAGAGCACATTATAAAAAAACGGGAACACCACCGTCGCGAACATCACCAGAATCGCCGGCGCGATCAAGACATACGCAAACGGC
>JBGTMM010000761.1:0-11340 GCA_041743635.1 Bythopirellula sp. | reverse complement strand
AAGCGATCCAGATCGCTTGCATCCGAAAGCTCTTGGTCATACTCAACACCATGATCAAAAACAACACTCCCTGGAAAAATATGGCAATTCACTGATCCGATCAGTTTCCTTACTTGACATTTAACACAGTCGCTCTGTGGCAAACATTTTTAACGGAAAGTCATGCTTATGTCCCGAGACCGTCTGCAAGCCGCTGTCGAGCGGATCACATTCGCGCGGCGTTACACCAGCCAATTTCTCGACGATCTCAACGAAGCGGATTGGTTTTGGACGCCGCCCGGTTTTGTTACGCATATCGGCTGGCAGGTGGCACATATCGCTGCGTCGCAATATGGCCTCTGCCTGTTTCGCTTACGAGGGCGCACGGCGGAAGATGAGACGCTGATCCCGCAGACCTTCTGGGACAGTTTCAAAATCGGTTCAAAGCCGGTGGCGGGGGCCGAGAACAATCCGCCGGTCGGCACAATCCTGGGCGTGTTCGACGCCATGCAGGAGCAAGTGCTCAGCGAGTTAGCTGACAAGACGGACGAGGAAGTTGACATGCCACTCGAAAAACCGCACCCAGCATTTACCTCCGTGCTGGGCGCGATTGAATACAGCCCCCTGCACGAACTGATCCACGTTGGCCAAATCACGCTCCTACGGCGGTTGATGGGCAAGCCGTCGAAGCGGTGAACCCGAATCTTGCGATCAATGTCATTCTTGGTGACGCCCAGGGATTGCAATCCTGGGCTTGCCACAGTTTGCGAGTCATCCATGCAACAAACACTCCATCTGGCGCTCGCTGAAATGGAAGCCCAGCTCGAACACATCCGCCAGTCGCCGCGGGACCACGGCGTGCTGGAGATGATCGTCTGCCGCCCTGCCGAGAACGAACGGCGAATGCTGTTTGAGGCCGAGTTAAGAGTCGCCGAGGGGCTCATTGGCGATAGTTGGCTTTGCCGCGGAAATCACCGTGGCGGGCCGTCGAACCCCGATTCGCAAATCAACATCATGAACAGCCGCGTGACGGCTCTCTTGGCACAAGACCGCGAACGGTGGTCGTTGGCCGGCGATCAGTTGTATGTGGATCTCGATTTAAGTGACGAGAATCTGCCATCGGGTTCGCAAATCGCCATCGGCACGGCCATCTTGCAGGTCACCGCCGAGCCACACACGGGCTGCCAGAAATTTGCGAGCCGTTACGGCACTGACGCCACGAAGTTCGTGAATTCGCCCGAAGGCAAACGGCTGCACCTGCGCGGCATCAACGCCAAGGTGATCCAGTCGGGTTTGATTCGAACCGGTGATGCGATCACAAAAATCTAACCCCCAGCCGGAGAGCAACGCTCTCCGGGAAATTCATTCATCCCGGACCGCGTGGCGGTCCGGCTGAGAAGTAATATGTCCGATGCACTTACTGAAGTTCGCATGGGTTACGACCGTTGGGCGGCGGTTTACGATCACGATCGCAATCCGCTGCAAGCGCTCGACGAGCCGGTGGTGCTTGCCGCGCTCGGCGATGTCAAAGGTCGGGCGGTGCTCGACATGGGTTGCGGCACGGGTCGGTACGCGTTGTGGCTTGCGGAACAGGGGGCCCACGTCACGGCGATCGATTTCTCGGCGGGCATGCTCGCCGAGGCCCGGCAAAAGCCGTTTGCCCAGCAAGTAAAGTTTATTGAGCACGATTTGCATGAACCGCTGCCATTTGGAGACGAACAATTCGACGCGGTGGTGAGCGGTTTGGTGCTGGAGCACGTACGCGATCTCGACGTCTTTTTCGGCGAAGTCCGCCGTGTGTTGAAACCAACGGGCCGCGCGGTGATTTCCGCGATGCACCCCGCTATGTTTTTGCGCGGAAGTCAAGCTCGCTTTACCGATCCCACCTCGGGCGAGTTGGTGCAGGTTGGCAGCATTTCACATTCACTCAGTGATTTCGTGATGGCCACAATTCGCGTGGGCTTTCAAATCCAAGAGATCGGCGAATACGCGCCCGACGCGGCGTTTGCCCAGCGCTACCCTCGCGCGGAAAAGTACATCGACTGGCCGATGCTGATGGTCATGACGCTGAGAATAGCCTAGCCGGACTGCAACGCAGTCCGGGAAGAACGTGGTGGTATACGTACCATCCCGGATCGCGTGGCGATCCGGCTAAGTGGTTAACTCACTTCCGGGACCACAAATTTCTCACGCCCCGGCGTGCGCAAGAATTTGTTCGCCGCATCGGCATGTTCGCCCGAGAATCGTTCGCTGGGGGAATCAAAGGTGAGCACCGGCCCTAGTTGCAGGCCTTCACGGGGAAACTTTTTCTCGTGGACTTCAACGAGGCGACTGAGTTCCACAAGCATCTTTCCCGCGCCGACGCCGGTGGCAAAGTCGAAATCAAACTCCGCGAGTGGTTGACCTGCATCATTCGCTTCGACGCGGTAGGCGTAATTTGCCATGTTGCACCACGCCGAGGATTGATGGCCGAGCTCGGCAGGGGCATTCAGACTTTGAGGAGAATTGTTGCGGATCGCGTCGATGAAATTCTGTTGATGGTCACCCATGCCGTCGGTGCCTTTGATTTCCGTGATGACTTTGCCGTCGGTATCAAAGAATCTGGCGTTTCCCCGCTGTCCTTGGAGCCGGCCTCCTTCGCAATAGGCGATGTAACCACTCCCTGGGCCAGGACACCAAGGTTGCACCTTGTTTTCAGCATCCGCGGCAATGTTGGACAGCCCAATGATCACGGGAATGGTTCCCGTGTCGAGAATCGCGAAGTGGATGTTGGGAGTGTCCCCCGCATCGTGCCAAGCAAAGCGTCCGCCGGCGGCGGCTACGCGTTTGGGAAATGCGATCTGATCACGGAATATATTGTTGCGCACGTCGTCGATAAGATGCACGCCCCAGTTGCCCATTTCTCCCGCGCCGGTGTTCCAATTCCAATGCCAGTCATAGTGGAACTTGTTGCGATACATCGGTTGATCTTCCGCCGGGCCGAGCCAGAGGTTGTAGTCGACCGTCTTGGGAGGTTTGAGCGGGGTTGCGCGTTTGCCGATGCTCTCGCGCAGTCCGAAGCGATTCACGCGGACCCATTGAATGAAGCCGATCAGTTTATCGTCGTGCAAGAGTGATTTGATCTCCGCTTGCATCGGCGCGGAACGCTGTTGCGTGCCGACTTGGCAAATCTTGTCGTACTTGGCGGCGGCTTTCACCACTTGCTGGCCCTCCCACAGCGCGTTCGAGAGCGGCTTCTCAACGTACACATGTTTGCCTGCCTGCATCGCCCAAATCGCGGCGAGGCAATGCCAATGGTTGCACGTGGCGATGGCCACCGCGTCGATGTCGGGGGAATCCAAGAGGGCGCGGAGATCGGTATAAGTCTTGGCTTGCGGATGCTCTTGGGAACGCTGGTCAACCAACGCGCTGTCGGGGTCACAAATTCCGGCGATCTGCACGCCGGGCAAGCCACTGAACACATTAAGCAATTCTCCACCGCGCCCGCCGAGGCCGATCACCCCTAAGTTCACTTGTTCGTTGGCGCTGGCGGCGAAGGATCGCGGTGTCAGAGCAAGCAGACCCCCGGCGAGCGCACTTTGCTGCAAGAAATAACGACGGGTCGAGCGAGACATGGCGGAGTGTTCCAAGAACGGAGGATGCGGGTGAGAAATGTCAGTTTAGCAAGTGTTTTTGTCGGTGACCAGGAAATCAAACCGCCGCGAGCGGCGGCGCTAAATGAGCCCAGGCGATCGCGAGTGACGGTGTGCCAACAAAAAACACCCGGTGACGAATTCGTCAGCCGGGTGTTGATTGAAAACTACGATTTCAACGCAGCCGCGCTTAGTACATGAACTCCACGCCGCTTTGCAGGCCGTGCAGGAAGATCGAACCGCTGCAATCGACATACGACGTTTGCGCGGGGGTCATGTAGGGGTCGGCAAGTTGGCTGGTGGACAAGGCCACTCCCGACACGCCGAGCGCCCGATAGCCGCCGTAGAGGCGGCAGTGGCAACTGCACTGGTAACTCGCACCCAGGCGCAGCTCGCCCACGAAGGCGACGTTCTCATCGTTGGCATTGATGTTGAACGCATCTTGGTTGCCGTTGGCATAGCGGACTTGGCCCGACATGTATTGATCGACATCAATATAGTTGCCGTAGATGCCGGCATTCGAGCTGAAGTGCAAAGCCACTCGGCCACAGCAGCCCAGGTGGTAACATCCATTGCCGCCGACCTGGAACCCGACCAAATGATTGTCGGTTTCGATGTAGTGGGCGTTGGAGTAGCTGTCGACGTAGGTGTCCGTCGCGGTGTTCCAGCGATCGCCGCTGAAACGGAGCATAAATTCTTCATCAAAGCGCAGGTAGCGCACGCCGAGCGATGTTGAGCACTGACACCGTGGGCCCGAGTAGCAGTAAGCACCGCAACCGCCGCCCAAGCGTCCGTGATTTCCACAGCCCCCACCACAGTTTCCGCCGCCGCAAGAATCGCAGCCGCCGCCACCGCACGAGTCGCAAGTGGAAGCACAGCCTCCGCCGATGGTGGGCAAGCAAACCAAATTCCATTCCACATTCTGCATCGAGAAACTGCGGCTCACTTCGACATTCCGCACATACATGTCGATGTCTCCCCAGGCGGTAAAGTGATCCTCGGTGGGGGGGGCGTAATCGACGGCATGGTTCAGCGGACGCCACACACCGGCGTGATTGTATTCCAAGCCTTGGTACGATTTCATGCCGTAAGTCCGCATGGCGGCTGTGTCACTGTAACTGGCATAGGTCGTGTCTTCGATAAGCCCCCAATAGCCGACTTCCCAGCCGAGCGTTCCACACCCGCCACAAGAATTCTGGCAACCGCCGCAAGGATCGCAGCCACCACCGTAACCACCCGCTCCGGTACAGCAAGCAAAAGTTGCCCCGAAGCGAACTTCGGCACCAGCTTGAAGATCGCTGTCGAGGTCATTGGTGGTCAACACGATTTCGTCGTCAGTCGGATAATAGCCGTCGGCAGGCTGCGGCGTGCGGAAAGCCAAAGGAATGTAGTCGCAGTCGGTACGCTCCATCAGCAAGCCATAGACGCCACCGAACCAATGACGCCGTGGGGCACAAGGGGCGCAGCATCCATAGCCGACGTCGCCACAACTGTAGTTGGGCTGCGAATAGCTGCCGTAGTTTTCGCAGCCATTGCCGTTCGCACAGCCCGCGGCGGAATAGTTTTCATAGTCCGTTTGAGGATGACCACCCTGCGAGTAGTTCGTGGGGGCGGTTTGAGGAACGTAGTTTTGAGCGGGCTGTTGCTGAATCGCGGGCCCCTGCGGAACCGTTTCCGTCGGTTGCGGGATCGGCGGCACGCCGTTTCTGCCGGGTTGTTGCGCTAGCGCCACGTATTGTGGCTGAGACCTGAACTGAGGTTGAGGCGCATACTGAGTCTGCGGATAGTGGGCCTGCGAATGCTGAGGCCCGGGCATGAATTGCTGGCCGCCGCTGTATTGAGGGCCAGAAGCTTGGTGCGGCGGGTATCCCTGTGAGGAATTTCCCTGCGGATAATATTGGGCTTGAACCGGGGCGATTAAGAAGACCGTCGCGGCCAAGAAAAGCAGCCCGCGCGAGGTGCACGAGAGTTTCATGCGTATACTCCTTTGCGATGTATCAATTCCACGTCCTTGTGGAACCGTGCCGCGCGAACTTCCCGCATCCTGCGGGAAGCGGCTGACTAGGGGTCAACCGGCGACGGCAAATAAAGTGGGTCCTAGTGAGCGAAGGGGGGACTTCGCCCACAATTCCCATCGGCCGAAAGGCACGGGGCAAATCGCCGTCGCTGACCATAGGCGCAAATGTTTTTTCAACGCCAACTGTTACGACCCCTGCGACCGGCAAGCTTTAGCAGGCGAGGCTTATGGTCTCGGTAGAATCGCTACAGATTAACAGCAGAGAGCACCCAGCCGGATCGCCACGCGATCCGGCTGCTTCTATTATTCTGGCCGGACCGCGTGGCGGTCCGGCTGGAATAGCGATTTAAGCGGCCGCGCGCCGCGACGACTGTGTCACTTGGCTACCATAAAGGACGATCATTTCCTCGGCGAGGGCTCGATAATCCTCGGCACCCGCTGATTGGGGCGCGTAATCGAAGATTGATTGCCCAAAGCTCGGCGACTCGGCCAAGCGTATGTTCCGGCGGATGCGGGTTTGGAACAGATGCACGTCCTGCCAAACCCCTGGCTTGCTCCGGGCGTCCTGAAAAAAGGCTGCTACGTCGCTGGTGACTTCAGCCGCTAGCTTCGTGCCGGAGTCGAACAAGCAGAACAACACGCCAGCCAGCCGCAGCCGGTCGTTGAGCCGATGGGCGACGAGGTTGATCGTTTGCAAGAGTTTGCTCAAGCCATGCAGCGCGAGGAAATGTGGCTGCAAGGGAAGAAACACGTCGTCCACGGCCGACAGGGCGTTGATTGTCAGGATGCCGAGTGACGGGGGGCAGTCGATCAGCACGTAATCAAACTGCTCGGCCGCGCCGGCCAACTTGTCGCGTAGGATTAGCTCGCGGCCCACGACGCCGGCCAGTTCCACCTCCGCGGCGGCAAGGTCAATGTGCGACGGAGCGACTTGCAAGCCGGGCGTTGCTGATTGCCAAACGTCGGCAAGTGCGGCGTCGCTCGTGAGCAAATCGTACACGCTCCGGCGTTCTTGTTCAGGACCGACGCCCAGGTGCAGCGACGCATGGGCCTGCGGGTCCATGTCGATCAGTCCGACGCGGAAACCCTGAGACGCGAGCGCCGCGCTCAAGTTCACCGCCGTGGTGGTTTTGCCGACGCCACCTTTTTGATTGATGATTGCAATCGAGCGCATCGCGTCCGCATCCTTTCGCAGCGTTCAGTCTGAAAATCGGTTGCGAAGTATAGGGCGAGGCTGACTAGACTCCCAGGTCACTCGGCTTGGTTGCTAGCAGTTTTATCAAAGACGCCGATCTCCGCAAAATATTCACGCAAGGTTTCGGCCATAGGTTGGCAATCGACGGTGCGCACATTATCTCCGCGCTGATTCATGCGCCCGAGCACGGCAAAGTTTTCCGAAAAGAGAATCGTCGCGGTCATGCCCTCGCCGGAGAATTGCAGACACCAACGCCAATCTTCATTGCTTACGGGTTCATCCCAGCGGTAGTTACCGTCCGTGAGAATTGAATTTCGCAAGTGAACCATCCCCGGTGCCGAGGTCAAATCCTTGGAGTCGATCCGCTCGAAATTCTGGGAGAGAATTTGCAGTGTATCTTCCCCGCTTTCGACGGTTGTTGGTTTGAGCCCAAACGCGGTCACGTCGGAAGGGCGCACAATCAAGTCCGCGAACTGCGGGCCCCAGAAGGTCGTCGAGCGATGGGCCACTTCAAACCGATACCACCATGAGAAGATCCCCGCTGCGAGCGCCAAGCCGAAGATTCCCAAGACAAGTTTAGTGCCGGATTGCATAGTGTTTAGATCGCGAGATTCACTTGGGATTTTCATGCGAGTGATTGTGTCTTTTTGATCGGTTCGAGTGTCAGTATACTGGGAGTTTACCCACACAACAGAATTTTCCAGGAAGCAGAGCCCTTTATGGCCGATACGTTCGACGCTTACCGCGAAGCCTTGGTGGTCGAGACCGCCACGGTTTGGCCCACCGACACGGAGCTTGAACCGCGGGAACGCCGTCAGCTTGAAGCCGTGCTGCACGCCCACCCAGAGGAAGCAGCCCACCTGGAATACGTCCGCGTCCACACAGGCTTCTGCCGCCAGATCATTGTTACTGACGAAGACCTGCAGCGCGTTATGCCCAAAGTTTAATTCTGACTTCATTGAGCCACAGAAAGCACAGAGACCACGGAGATAAAAGAATCAAATTTTCTCTGTGTACTCTGTGCCCTCTGTGGCAAGTATTCTTATTGGAATCTTGCTTGTGACTCAGCCGCATTTTACCACGCGCGTCAATCTTGCCGAGCGGAGCTATGATATTCAGATCGGCAGCGGCAATCTCGCCGACCTTTCACCATTCTTGCGCGAGCGCTGCCAAGCCTCGCACGCCGTGATTATTACTGACGATGCGGTAGACGAACTGTATGCAGACAAGCTCGGCGATCAACTTACCGACGACGAGTGGGAAGTGCATTTGCTCACTGTGGATGTTGGCGAGCCGAGCAAGAGCGGTGAAGTGGCCCAAGTGCTTTGGGAAACCATGCTCGAAGAAGGGACCGATCGCAAGTCAATTGTGGTTGCCATCGGCGGGGGAGTGGTCGGCGATTTGGCGGGCTTCGTGGCCGCGACGTTTGCCCGGGGATTACAGTTTTTTCAAGTTCCCACGACGCTCCTCGCGCAAGTGGATAGCTCGGTCGGCGGCAAGGTGGGGATCAATCTTCCCGGCGCGAAAAACATGGTGGGCGCTTTTTGGCAGCCGCGCGGCGTGTTAATCGACGTCGACGTGCTCGCCACGCTTCCCGACCGCGAATACCGCGCGGGTCTGGCCGAGGTGGTGAAATACGGCGTCATTTTGGATGCTGAATTTTTCGCGTTCCTGGAACAGAACGTCGTCGCGATCAATGCCCGCGATTCGGGGGTGCTGACTCGTGTGATCGAGCGCTGTTGCCGCCTTAAAGCCGACGTGGTCGAGCAAGATGAATGCGAACTCACCGGCTTGCGGGCCGTGCTGAACTACGGCCACACCTTCGCCCACGCTTTTGAGGCCGCTGGCGAATACGGTCTGCTGCTGCACGGCGAAGCGGTGGCCATCGGGATGGAATGCGCCGCGCGGTTAGCCCATCGCATGCAACGCATCGACGACGCCTTCTTAGCACGCCAAACGGCTTTGCTTACGGCCCTGCAATTGCCCATCGCTGTCCCCGATTTCGAGGGCGAAGAATTAGTGCGCATCATGCGACGCGACAAAAAAGCCGACGAAGGGCGTTTGAGGTTTGTACTGCCGAGCAAGTTGGGGCACGTGGAGTTGGTGCAAGACGTGCGCGTGGATGACGTGCTGGCGGCGCTGGAAGATTGACCATGCTTCTCAGCGGGGTGTTGCTCGGTGAGTAAGACGCCTGAATGCTACCGCGACTATCAGCAAGGGGCCAAAAGTCAGTATTTCAAACACGGCCACGCGCACGTTGTGAACACTAAAGATGTGATTCTTGTCACCTGTTGACAACCAAGGGATCGGCAAGGCCAGGCGGCCTTCTCCCCAGGGCCATAGGATCGGCAGGCCGATCGCATGGTTATACAATGTATCTAGCAGGATGTGGCTGTACCAAGCCACGGCCCCACCGATCAGCATTCTGGGCGTGAACGGAAACTGTCCTTTGTATTTGAGCACCAGAAACAACTCGATCACGGCGATGGCAATTGTCGTGACGATGACGCTGTGGCTAACGTGATAGCGCCAATGTCCCCAATAAGGAAAAGGCAAATCCGGCGCGCTGGCCAGGATTGCGAACACAGCGAGCGCAGCGGCTTTTTGCTTGCCGCGCAGCTCACCGGGGATCACGCAGTAGCCGATGGCAAGTCCGGTGAGGGTGTGGCCGACGGGGGTCAAGAGTTGCCTCATTGGAATCTGTTAACTGTTAATATGAGCTGATCGAGCAATCGCTAGCAAATTCTCCAACTAATTGTCGATCTTGAGAGTCGTCAGTCAAGTTTCCTAGTTGCTTTCCCAGCGGACCGAGATTATCGTCGGCAGGAAGATCGCTCCGCTCTCGCGTCGCGGCTATGCTGGGGGGAAACTGCCGTGGAAACTGCCGACCCATTACTTCGCGACCGACTTTGCCTGGCTATGGTGCAAGGGGTCGGGCCGCTCGCGATGCAACGGCTGCTCGCGCATTTCAGTTCACCTTCCACAGTTCTCGCGGCGTCAACGGGTGAACTGCAATGCGTCCCCGGCATCGGTTCGACGCTGGCCAAACGGATCACGCAGGCCCGCACGGAAATCAATGTCGATGAGCAGCTCCGCATCGCCGCGGAACATAACATTGCGATTCTCACGCCTGCCGACGAGCTCTATCCGCACCTCCTCAAGGAACTCCCCGACCCGCCGGCCGTGCTGTTTGTCCGTGGTGAGTTCAAGGAGATCGACGGCCTTGCCGTGGCGATTGTCGGCACACGACACGCCAGTCGTTATGGGCTCAAACAAGCCGAGTCGCTCGCCGCGAATTTGGCGCGTGCTGGATTCACCGTCGTGAGCGGCATGGCCCGGGGCATCGACACGGCTGCGCATCGTGGCACCCTAGCGGCCGGAGGCCGCACGATTGCTGTCTTGGCGAGCGGAGTGCTCGCTCCCTATCCGCCGGAGAACGTGAAGCTCTGCGAGGAAATTGTGGCCCAGGGTTGCGTGGTGAGCGAAGCCCCGCCCACGATGCCGCCGATCAGCGGCATGTTCCCCCAGCGCAATCGCATTATTAGCGGACTCACCTTGGGCACGATTGTCGTGGAAGCCTCGGATCGCTCCGGCGCACTGATCACCGCGCGTCATGCGGGGGAACAAAATCGCCAGGTGTTTGCCGTGCCGGGCCAAATCGATAGTCCGCTCTCCGCGGGTCCGCACAGCTTGATCCGCGATGGTGCGAAGTTGGTGACTTCCATCGACGATGTGCTCGAAGAACTCGGCCCCCTCGCCACGATAGCGCGGCGCGATGATGGCACGACGATTCGCGCGCCCCTCGAACTCACGCTCAACGAACAGGAGTCGCAAGTTCTGCAGGCCATCGAACCGCGCGGCTCGCTGATTGACGAAATGACCCAAACATCGGGCTTGCCGGTGCAGCGCGTGCTGGCCACGGTGAGCGTCCTCGAAATGCGCGGCCTGGTCCGCAAAGTGAGCGGCAATCGGGTGGTGCGGTTGTGAGCAAGCGACTCGATATCTTCATTTTCTCAATGATGTAACCATTTCCCGTAATTCTCGGTCGATTGGGGCATTCGGAAAGAGCTGGCTATAGTAGGCAAAAAAGCTTGCTGGCGCGATGTTCCCCAGATATGCTATTGACTGCCGACGCTCGTTCAGAGCGCGGTTGCCCATCGACGCGGAAGATTCAAGGCGGCGAACAGAGAAGTCGCGTCGGGACATTAAGTTGACACCATTCTTCGGGGGAAAAATCTCATGCTTCGCCGCGCCACATGCCTGTTCTGCGCTACCGGTCTGTTTTTTCTGGCAGTCGGAATGCCCTTAGCCGAGGGGGTCACGATTGAGTTCAATACGGACAGCGGTGGGCTCCTCGTGGGCGGCTCACCCACGACGGTGCTTAACGGGGTGACAGTGCAGTCCTCGGTCGTCGATGGGAGGATGCAGTTCCGCTTCCTCGGCGACTTAACACTCAATTCCGATTTCGTCCTGGCCGTCGGCTCGCGACCACTTTCGCTGTGGGCCGGGAACGACGT
>JBGTMM010000760.1:0-13118 GCA_041743635.1 Bythopirellula sp. | reverse complement strand
CCTCGCGCTGCAAACCCCGGCAGAGGTGATCCATCTGATCGGGGACGACTTCGCTGTCGAGTTGCGATTTCATCAGCCGCGGCAATATGTTTTGCAGTGCCACGCCCAAGATGCCGCTGACGATCACAACCAAGAACACGCCCATGAGAATCTGTTCGAGAAGTCCGCCCCAGCGGAATGCGGAGTGAAAGAAAATGAGCGGCACGCTCAACAGGCCGAGCCAAATGTGTGCCTTGAGCCAACCACTGAGCGCGCCGAAGCGAATTCGCAAGGTTTTCTTGCGTGCCGAAAGCAATCCGGCGATCAGCATGAGCGTGGTCCCCGCCACGCCGAAAGCCATTCCCGGCCAGGTGCGACCCGCGGGGCCTCCCTGCCAGGTGTTGGCGTACCACACGTAAAGCCCCGTGGCCCCCGTAACAATCGCCAAGGTGAAGACCAACCAGAGTCGATGCGAACGGTCAATCAACATGCGGAGCAGCGATTATGCGCGAGGATTCCTGGGGAACTTTTGATAAGGCAGCCGCACATCGTTCACAAACACTTCGTCGGCCCGGGTGATGGGTGAATCCCGATAGGGCAGGAATTCGCCGGCCCCGGAGAACGTCACCACGTCGTCTTGATCGACGCCGTCGCCGCTCACGCCGAAGCCGCCGACCAACACAGTGCCGTTATACAGCGGTGTGCTGCCGGGAAAAAAGACTACCCCATTTTGATAACCAGTGGTAGTCACGGGTTCACGGAAATTTGTGCCCGGATTGAAGGCATCGAAACCCAGCACCGTGGTGAACTGCGACGCCAACGGGGTCACGCCGGTCATGTTTTCCGCCGTCGTTGGGTTCACGCCCACGGTGAGCAAGCTGGAGAACGCTGGGGGGGTCGTGCCGTCGATGCCCGAGGGGAAACGTGGCTCGGCCAAAAATCGGAACGTGCGATTCGTAAAAGCCACCCCGGCAGCGACGCCCGGCACTTGGTCCTCGGGTTGTAGCGCCGTCGCATCCGCGTAGTAGGCTACGTTGCGGGCCTTGGCCACGGCCACGTCTATCGAGAAGAACGTCGCATCGGGCATGCGGAACAGGCCGAGCACTGTGCCATCGGTGTCTGCCACGGAGAGAACCATGGCCGTCCGCGTGCCGAGTGGCAAGCGAATCGCCGCCCGGACTCGCTCCGCTTCGGCGACACCGCGCTGAATGATGTCTTCGACTTGCGCGGCGGTCAGGCTCGTGCCGGCCGTGGGTTCCACGAGCCATCCCGAGGGGACTTGCTCGCCAGGAAGTGCGAGAGCGCCGCCCTTGGCGACTTTCATCCGAACCCCCGAGTCCGCACCGGGCGCGAATGTTCTCGCTCCAAACGCGAGGAACGAACTGGCCTTGAAGGGATGGGGACCAAAGCTTTCGAGCGAGATTCCCGCCAAATCGATGCGCCCTTCGCCGGGCAGAGCAAGGAGCCCGATGCCGCCGGCTACCGGTGGCAAGCCGTCAATCGTTATCGCATTCGCGGCGATCACGGCCGCTGTGTATTCCGCTTCAATCACCAGCGGCGCGTTCAATCGCTCAATGGTTGTTTGTCCAACTCCCGCTTGAAAGTTCTGTTCAAACGTCGCGTAGCCATTGTCTCCAGGAAAGAACACGCCAATGCCACCGACAAGTTTTTGCTTGCCATCCAGAGGGTCAACCTTGTAGAGCGGCACCCCACCCGGTAGCGTCGCGATCCCGCGCGATTGGGCGTTGCTCAAAAGGTCGGTGACCAGGCCGTAAGATTCAGGAGCGGGAATTTCCTTGCCGGCGGCAAAGTTCGCTCCAAACCGCTTGCCCAGGAAAATATCGTCACCATTGTCGCCCGTGGGGTTGCCATCGTTGTCGACATCGACGGTTTGCTTCACACTGTCCGGACCGGGATGCACCAAACTATCGCGGTTGGTGTGTTCGATGGCAAACAAATCGACGTGCGGGGTGAACGGCACATCGGGCGGAAAATGTCCTCCCAGACCGATCGGCGCAACAAATCCAGGTCCCCGAATTGTGTCATCAGTGCTGTTAGGGTTCGCCTCGACTTCGCGCTGGGTGATCGTGGTTTGGCTGATGAATCGCACGGTTCGCGAGGTGAGAATGGCTTGGTCGTTCGAGAAAAACGCCGCCGTGCGGGCCTTCGCAATCGCCCCGTCGATGGCAAACACCCGCGTGGCCATGTCGGGAATCGCGTTGATGACCCCTTGCTCGACGTGGACGCCCAAAATTTGGCCGCTGCGATCCACGATCGCGATGATCGCATCATTCCGCGCAGTCACGCGGGTGGCCCGATCCAAAAGCTCATCGACTTCCATCGCCGAAAGTTGGTCGGGAGTCGACAGCACCGAGACCATTGACGCAGTCGCCACCGGCGGAGCCGCGACGGGTACCGGTGCGCTGACTGGCGGCGTCACATGAAGTTCGGGTTCGACAGGCGCCTGAACCTCAATGGTCGGCTGATGTACGGCAACATCCGGCACATCGCTAGCGTCTTCGCGAGCAATCGTAAGCTCCGCAACGGCAGGCGCATCAACAACAACGACCGGCTCCGGTTCAGTAATAGGTCCCAGACTGGGCTGATTATGCTCACTCTCGGGATCAGTAATCACCGGCTGAATCATCGGCGGCGGCACTTCCGCAACAAGTTCTTCGTTCGCGGCTGGCACTTCGCTTGCGGTTTCGCGCTCTTCAGGTACTTGCACACGTTCCACTTCCTTAGCCGCTGAAACTCCGCTTGCGTCTTCGCCGCCGCTTGAAGCTTCTTCAACTGGCGTCAACGCAGTCACCGCCTGACTAACCGGCTGCGCCACTATCGGCGGCGCGGAAACATGCGAACTCTCGATCCCCGTCGGAGTCGGCTCCGCAACACTTTGAGGGCCACTCGCCGCCGCCTCCGATTCGGGTCCAGGCTCGACAGGCTGAATCACCGGTGGCGGGATCAGCGGTGCCGTGGGAATTTCCGGTGCGAGAACCGAACCGATTTGATCGTCGAACAGCGATTCAAAAGCCTGGTTGAGTGCGGCGATGTCGGCCGGGTTGCGAGGTTCAATGACCGACCGCGTGACTTGTCTCTGAACTTGATGCTGTTGGCTCACCAATTCTTCGGCACGCAAGGCTTGGACAAAGTTCTCGATCGAGAAGTCCAACTCCGGTGAGCGGGCCATCGCCTCGGAGCGGTAATCGTAGCGCACCGAGCGACGTTCAGCGGCGCGGAATTCAGCGTCGAGTTCCTCACCACTCACATTACCAGCCATATACCCTGGCAAGAGCGGCAGCATGGCCCCGGGGGCGAGGCGGCTTTCCAATCGCTCGGGCATCAACAAACGGCGTGGCGCGCAGAGGGAACGACTAGTCCGGGTCGTTCCCCGCGCAAGCTCCGCCAACCATGTTCGCGCTCGTTTCATAATCACCCAATGTGCTGAGGAAAGCGACTTTGAGAAAAGCCGGTCTGACTGCAGATTACACGCCTTACTTGGCCGGGGCCAACTTTTTGCGACCCAAATTCCTTGATCCGACAAGTTGCCCCGTTCCTACCAACTGTTTTCTTCGTCCAAGTCCGCCTTTCGGGTCAAGACAAATGGCGGTGGGAGCGTCTCTAACGGTCGTGCCTCATTTCTGGACACGCTTCTCCGGGTGACTTATAATCCGATCCGCCACGAGTGAATGGCTCTGGGACTTTGCGCTTGTGGCCGTCGCCAATCGTTTTCATCCCTTCTCGCCAGAAAGCTTTGCCATGCCCGGCGGTCACGATGAGAAGCTGATCGCCGAGAAGTATGCAATCGACTATCCTCGCCGACCACTCGCCACGCGGCTGTGGAAACGCCGCTGGAACTGGCTGGCCCTTTTTTTGGCGTGTCTTGTAGGACTTGGCCTCTATTATGTCCAGGGCAACGCGGCCTTCTGGTCCGCCCCCGTGGCGGGTGTTCATGCGTCTTTTGCGATGGACTGTCAAAAATGCCACACAGAGTCTTGGCAGCCGGCTTTGCGGCTGGCCTCCCTTGATAGCGGCCGACAATCAGTTCCCAATGCGGCTTGCCAGCATTGTCACCCGGCCGTCGGCGATCACCATCCCCGGCTCGGCGAGCCGGAACCCGCCTGCTCATCGTGCCATCAAGAGCATCGGCCAACCGTGCCGCTCTTGGACGTGGCCGACAACCACTGCGCGAGTTGCCATGGAAATATGAATTCCGCGCCCAATGCCGAACGACATTTCGCGGCGGAGATTGATTCCTTTGACGAAGGTTCTCAAGGCCATCCCGAATTTGCTTTCATGCGTGGCGAGGAGCTTCCAGGCAAGCAGCACGGAATTTGGCAAGTCGCCTTACCTTCCACCGAAGGCGGCGACAAGTGGCTCGACAACGGCGGTGTGCTTTTCAATCACAAGGTGCATCTCGCCGCGGAGGGAGTGCTCGACGAGAACCGCCAGCCCGTGCAACTCATCTGCGCGGATTGCCATGTGCCGGAAGCCGACGGCCGTTACATGCAGCCGATTGTCTATGAGCAACACTGTGCGTCGTGCCATCCTATGAAGTTGGCCGATGCTCTCGCGCCCTTAGGTGAGCTGCCCCATGAGGCCCCGGAAATCGTGCGCGGCGTCATTCGCGAACGGGTTACGAATTTGCAAACCTCAAAACCTGCCGTGAACTTAACGCCAATCATTCGCCGCCTCCCTCAGCCGGCGATTCTGAGCGATCCCCAAGCACAATCGGCAAACGCCCTGTTGGCCACGGCAAACAATGCCGTGTTCGGCTTGCAAGCGAAAGGCTTGTGCCGCAAATGCCATCACGTCGAGCTCCGCGACGGCCAGTGGCATGTGCCGAAGTTGAATCCCGAGTTTGTGGCACCCGAGCAGCATTCCACGCGAAAAATGATTCCCAGCCGCTGGCTGGTGCATGGGCAGTTTCATCATGAAAAACACCTCACGGTGGCCTGCGCCGAATGCCACCCTGCCGTCGCGAGTGCGCTGACGTCTGACCTGCTGCTCCCGGGCATCGCCAACTGCCGAAAGTGCCATGGTACAAATCCGACGAAAAGCGCAGTTGGCGTCGCGGCGGATTGCATCTTGTGTCACGATTATCATGGACCAACGAAATCATTGCCTCAAAACGCGGAAGCGCAAAAGTTACTTTCGTTCTTGAGCGCCGGAGATTCTCAGCGTTGAACTCATCGCAACACAATTTGCCGTGGAACGCCTGGCTGCTGGCCAGCGGGGCATTGCTCTGCCTCATGAGTTGCGGTGAGCAGCCACTTTCACCCGCGGTTCGAGTGACGCCGGTGGCCCTCGAAACGGAACCGGCCGTCGAGGAAATTGGCAGGCGGCTGGTGGGCGTCGGTTCCTGCACCGCCAGCGGTTGCCACGGCTCCGCCAAGCCGCATGAAATCCTCGGCAGCGAGTACAACATCTGGATTTCCTCCGATCCACATGCCCAAGCCCACAGCGTGTTGTACGAAGACCGTTCACTCAAAATAGTGCAGAAGCTCGACGGTGCGAAGTTCAATCCGGCCATGCCTCCCTACGAGGATCAGCGCTGTTTGACCTGCCATTCCACAACCTTCGCCGCGGCGGTGGACGAGGCCGGTGAAATCGTCACCGACGGCGTCGGTTGTGAAGCGTGCCATGGTCCGGCGGAGGATTGGCTGGCCGAGCATTATCTCCCCGGCTTCGACGACGCAGCCCGCGAGCGGCTGGGCATGTGGGACACGAAAAATCTTTATTCTCGGGCGCAAATTTGTGCAAGTTGCCACGTCGGTAGCCCTGGCCGCGAAGTGAATCACGACTTGATCGCCGCCGGGCATCCGCGGTTGCAATTCGAGATGGGGGCCTATTTGCAGGCCCTCCCCAAGCACTGGGACGAACGCCGCGACCGTGAACGCAGCGGTGGAAATTTTGAGTTTCTCACCTGGGCACTCGGCCAAACGGCGACTTCTCGCGCGGCCCTAAAACAATTGGAGCATCGCGCCGCGCAAGGCCCCGTTTGGCCCGAGCTTTCCGAGTGGTCGTGCGGCGCGTGCCACCATGATTTGTTGGATACAGCAAAACGACAGGAGGCACTCGCCGCCAGGGGGGGACTTTCGGGCCAAACCATCCGCTGGGACGATTGGAATCACCACCTGGTCCGCGAACATGCGGGGCTGATCGCGTCGGCCCTCGGCAAGAGCGGGTCGGCCGACAAGTTGCAAGAGCAACTCGCCGAGATGGCGAAGCTTGCCGGCTCATTGAACGCGAACCGCCAAGAGGTAGCCGCGGCAGCCCGCGCGATGGGAACGGAACTCGACGCCTGGGCCAAGCAGATTCAAACTTCGCCGGTCGATCTGAATTCCATCGACACCCTCATGCGTTCATTTGTGCAAACCTACGAACGCGGCGTCGCCGATACGTCCGAAGCGATGTTGGTCTACGACGCCCTCGCCACTTTACAGCAAACACGACTCGACACGTTGGCCCTCCAAAACCAAAAGCCCGGCAAGCGAGACCAGGCCGTCACGGCGAGTCTCGCCAAGATGTTTGACGCGCTCACCAAGGCCGACACCACGCCGCAAGACATGACCACTGAGCTCTCCGAACTCGCCAAACTCCTCCAGCAGCGGGAGCCAAGCGAATGAAACCTACCCACGTCATGCTAATCCTCTATGCCACGCTGATCCCCGCTTGCGGTTTCGCCCAAACCGCCGAACAAAAGTTCCAATTCATCCCCACCAACGCCTGCCAGCGCTGCCATGAAGAACAAGCAGACCGCGATGCCGAGATCGGCATTACCGAACGCGTGCGGCTCCGCGAGTGGCAGATTTGGCAAGAACACGACAAACACGCCTCGGCTTATTTGGTTCTGACCGAGCCCCGCGGCCAACGAATCGGAAAATTATTGGGCAAAAACGTGCTGGCCAAGGAAACGGGCTGCATTGAGTGCCATGTCTCGAACGCAGTCGACGAACTGTGGTCACCCAAATGCTTCGTTAATCAAGTGAATGTTTTCGTCAAAGAGGGCGTGAGTTGCCAAGCTTGCCATGGACCTGCCAGCGAGTGGGAAAATGTACATGACGAATGGCCTGAGAATCTTACGCCGGATGAAAAAGCCAAGTTTGGATTCAACGCGCTCGAAGACCCGGTGCGGCGGGCGAGCATGTGTGCTTCCTGCCACATTGGCAATGCCGAACTGGGCCGCGTGATTACCCACGAAATGTACGCGGCGGGGCATCCGATGCTCTCCGGCTTTGAAATGGAATCCTTCGCCGACAAAATGCCCCGGCACTGGGAATATCAAGAGGAAAAAGAAAAACGTGAAAAGAAAGCCTCTCAGCCGTTCCAGTTCGAGCGCACGCGTGGAGTGCTCGTCGGCAGCGTCGTCGGCCTGCGGACCTCCGTGGAACTAGCTGCTGAGAGTGGTGTGAATTGGCCGGAACTCGCGCGGCTCGAATGCTATTCGTGCCACCACGAATTACGGACCCCCAGTTGGCGGCAAGAAAATCACGCCCAGCGCTTCGCCGCTCGGCCACGCTTGGAACTCGGCTGCCTACCGCTTGTGCGCGTGGCCGCCGAGCTTGGCTCGGGAAACTCTGAGGCGATTGATGCACTTGTCGAGCACTCGCGCGAACCCTTCGCCAACAATCTCTTTGGCGATCCTGCGAAAATTGCAGAATTGCGCACGGCCGTTGATGATTGGTCAGCCAAGTTGATACAGAAGTTGGTGGACATGCCGCTCGATCAAGCCAAAGTCCGCGAAATTCTGGCAAAGCTATTGGATGTTGCCGCCGACGGCACGCACGACTACGACACCGCCCGCCAACTCACGGGGGCGCTTTATGTCATTGCCGAAGAACTTAAACGCTCTGGCGCGCAGGATCAAGGGCTTGACGAACTCCTAGAAAGCCTGAAACAACTGGAAGGCGAACGCGGTTTCGCACTGGTTTCTACGGACGACGAAAGAGTTGAAGACAAACTCTCACTGCAGCTCCGCAACCGCGCCAAGTTCGAACCGACGGTCTATTCCCGTCGCTTAAAGTTACGCCGCGAGGAAATGAAATAAGATACCGCTAATAAACGCTGATTAAAAAATATTATCCGCGTTTATTAGCGTCCATCAGCGGTTAAAAATTCTCAACGATCAAACTTCGGACTGGCAAACCCCTTCACCGGACCCTGCTGATAGAACTTCGGATCGTCGCTCACGCGCCAGACTTCGCCGTTGCGGAGATAAAGCTTCTGTTGCTCGGCAAAATTGAGCGGCCGCGCGCCGACGCGGCCGAACACCGCGATTTGATTCCCCGATTCGTCCACCGCGCGATCGCGGTCGAGTCCTTCGGAGATCGCGAGCGCTTCGCCCTCGGGCAACTTGCGCGTGGCAATGAGGCAGGGCGTGGGCCGAGGGCTGAACCCGGCCGTTCCCGGCGTGTCGGCCGAGGTGAGCTGCACGACGTGCATGCCGTTTTCGCCGTCAGCCAGATACGCGAACACACTGGCGTTGGTGATGCCGAGTTTCACGTCGTGGAGATCGCTGATTTCCCCGTCGGCGGTGTAGGTTTGATCGACAAACGGCGCTGCGGGATTCTCCACGTCGACGATGACCAAACCTTCATGGCCCGCGGCAACGTAAGCATAGGTACGCGCGACGTACAGATTATGCACGTCCTCAATATCGAGCGACCCCACCGGCACGGGGTTGGCGAGATTTGTAATGTCGAGCACTTTCAAGCCATCGTGGTCCCCCACAAACGCATAACGAAACTGCGCCTGCACGGCGACCGGTTCGTGCAGAAATTCATCGACCACCGACGTCACGCAAGGCTGCTTGGGATCGGTGAGATCGACCACCACCAACCCCGCATCGCAGCAGACATACGCATAATTGCCCACGATGGTGAGCGCTCGCGCCCCCTTGAGAATGCCGTCGGGATTAAATGTGACTTCGCGGTCCAAGAAGTTGTTCGTCGGATTGCCGTCGAGCAAAGTGGCTGCGGGGACGGTAATCAGCCCCTCGAACTTGTCGGCGACGTAAATGTAGCCATAAATCGCCGGGATAACCGGCTCTTGGTTTTCAGCATGTTGCACGCGCGTGGGATCGGGGGCCAAAGTCGCAGGTGCCGCGACTGCGAGCGCGCATTTGGTTTCCACATAAAATTGCTGGCCTAACGGCGAAAACGGCGCGGTGGTGATTCGCTCCGAAAATCCCTTGTGATCGATAAACGCGATGTCGAACACCCGCAAGCCGCCCGTGCCGCAGGCCGCATAGAGATACTCGCCTCGCGCAAGCAAGCTGCGAATCGACGGTTTCTCCAGCGGATGCACGAATTGATCACCGATGTCTTTGCCCGGATGCTCGTGGACGATTTTGAGTTCGCGTTCGTGTTCCAGATGCTCGTGATAATGGTCGGGGAACGCCAGCTTGTGCAGCGTGCTGCCGATCACCGCCTGGGGTTCGTCGCGCTCCGTGACTTCCACCGCCTCGAAGCCGTGTTCTCCCGCCGCCACCCAGCAGTAGCGCCCGATGAAATTCACATAGTTCGACCCCTGCATCAACAGGGTCGCCATCCAAGCATTGTTGTCGTTCGCCGCCGACACGTGGCAGTCAGTACACATTTTTGTTTCGCTCGGCAAATGCCGATGCACCTCGGGATCGCGCAGCTCCGCCAAATGGGGCGGCCCTCCGCGAACCGTGTGGGGGACGTTGGTGCTAAACGCCACGCCGCTCAAGCCATCGCCCGAGATCGTTTGCTGCTGGGTGTAAATCGACTCGCGCTTGTCGTTGTAACTGGTGACATGGATTGCGCACGCGCTCCGGCAGGGGCCGATGCGACCCCCCGTCGCGGTGCCATCGCGGGCCAGCATGTACACGTCGTCTCGCAAAGTCTGGAAGTTGTACGAGACGTAATTCCGCGACACGTCCCCTTCATTGTGCAGGCTCGGCATTTTGATATTCGCCTTCTGCGGCAGGTGGCAGCCGAAGCAGCTCGTGTTCCACGACGAATGGCACGCGATGCAACTCATGTTGTCGTTGGCATGGGCGCACTTCGTCTCATCACCCTCCGGCACGTCGCCCCACACAAAGTTGCCCTGCTCATCGAACCGCACGGTCTTCGACAGCGCCGACTTCTCGTTGTAATCCGGGTGCCCTGGCGTGATTGTGTGCTTCACCTGCATCACTTCCCATTTTAAGTTCTTGTCGACCATCGAATTCTGGATCAGCTTATCGCCCAATTTCTCAAACAACCGTTTGCCGAATGGCGTGCGCTTCTGCGACATGTCGGTCCCCTCCCCCGCCGCCGCCGGCCCGGAGGTTTTCAGCGTCGCCAACGCTGTTGTCGTGCCGTGGCAGTCGATGCACTGAATCTCACAGGCCGCGCGGACTTCGCCGTAAAGTTTGGTGTCGCCGTGCACGTCTTGCTCAAAATGGCAATCGACGCAGTGCATCCCTTTTTCCAAATGGATATCCATGTAATGCACCGGCGTCCCTTCGCGCTGCTTGCCGACCTCACGTTCTTCCTCGGTCGGCGGCTCCATCGCGGCCATCAATTGCTCAGTCTCGACGTCGACGAGCTTATCGCCGCGAAAATCGAGCATATTCCCCTTGCGATCTTTTTTGTAAACCGCGCGGAACACCCACCCATGGCCATGGAAATCGGCAAACTGGCTGTGCTTGAGCTGCGGGTTCAGATTCACGACGTTCTTGAGAAACTCGGGATCGGACCATAATCCCCGCGCGGCGGCTTCGTCGGGATTCGACATCTGCGCCCGCACAAACTGCTCGGCGGTCACGTCGCGCTGCTTGTGCGGATACATCAGCTCGCCGTCGGTCTCATTATCCCACCACATGTAGCCCAAATAGGTGTTGAGCACGTTTGTCCCCGGATGAACGTGGCAGACGATGCACTGGCTCGTGGGCGGCGCGGTGGTGAACTTGTGCACAATCGGATGCCCCGGCTCGTCGTGAGGAATCATCGGATCGGGCGAGTGGCTCGTCCCCTCGTTGCCAAACACGCTATACGGCCCCGAATGAATCGGCGAACGGTCGTTCGCGTACATAACGTGACACGCCGAGCAACCACTCGAACGATAATCGCCGGGGTGATCGTTCGTCCCCAGAAAGTTGAGCGTCGGATCCAACAGCCGCGTCTTTTGCAGGCCGATCAACACGGGATCGGTCCGATTGAGCGTGCCGAGACCCCGAGTGCTGAGCCGTTGCCGCGGCCGGCCCGGTTCTTCCAATCGCTCCGGCACGCCAACCTCGGCGAGGAATCGTCCGCCGCGCTCAAAAATGCGGAGCACGTTCCCCGGCTGACTCACTTCAAATCGCGGCAACGGATCCAAATACGGCACGCGGCCCTTGTACACAATTTCTTCGCTGGTGGGTTGTGGCACATCCTGAATCCGTTGCGGGGTGCCTTCGGCGGAATAACTCTCGCCGTAACGCGGAATTTTGAACGGCACGGAACCATTGTTATAAAGTGCCGAGCCCCACAACATGCACCCGTGGGTCATCATGCTCTTTTTCACGGCCAGCACTTCTTGCCCATGACACTCGCCACACGCTTGATCGGCCACGCGCAAGTCGCCGGGGTTCACAAAGCGAATAAACTCCGACGACTCGTGATTCAGAAGCGTGTACGACCGCACGGGATTGGCCGAAGTCCGCCACGCATCAGGAAATCGCGGATGCACATGGGCGGCCACTTCGGTCGTGGCATCGGGATTCCCCCCATGGCAATCAATGCAACCGAGCTTCACCGTTTCCTCACGGTGCATATCGGTCACGTTTTCGTGACAACACAAACACCCATGACTCTTCGCCAGCGCCTCCTCCGCCGTCTGCGCCGCGAGCCCCCCTATTCTTGAAGGCGAGCCCCCAACTTCTGAAAACCCAGTAGCGGGCGGTGCCAAGGGCGCACGCGGGTGCGGATCCACAATCTCAAACACCGGCCCCGGCAAATCCTCCGCCCACGCAACGAGACACATCCCTGTTAGCGCAGCAATTCCCCCTGCCAGCAACCGCCAACTACAAAAAGTATGCGCCCACGATTCCATTCGCGCCCGGTCCTTACTTATATAGCCGTGGCCTCTGGCCTCGGTCATGATCCAAGGCCGTCAATATGGCCCAACTCGGCAAGCGGGGTCAAGAGAAGTGGGGCGGCGAGCGGGGGACGTAAGTCCCCTGCATGTACGACGGAAGAACACCTCTGGCCACGAAGTGGCATCATTTCCGAATTGTTTTCCGATGATTTATCGCGGTATAATAAAGAGACACTGACAATAGTAGTATCATCGTTCCGATGCGTTAACCGCTTGAAAGCGACCTCCCTCCATGCCCGCCGAGACACCCGTTCAATATATTTCCGACGACAGGGGCAACGCGGTGGCGGTAATCGTCCCCATCGACGTGTGGCACGAAATTGAAGCCGAGCGCGAGACCGCCTACTTGCTCAAGAGCGATGCCATGCGCAAGCGTCTCGTTGAAGCCAAAGAGCGGACCGGAGGCCTGTCGCTTGACGAAGTCCGGCAGAAGCTTGGAATTTGATCCTGTAGCGCTCGACGATCTCGCATGGTGGATTCAACAAGATCGCAAGAAGTCGCTGCGAATTCTCCGCCTCGTCCAAGAGACCGCCACCGATCCCTTCGGTGGCATCGGCAAGCCAGAACCGCTCAAGCACGAGCTCGCCAGCTGCTGGTCAAAACGCATCGACGACGAGCATCGCTTGGTTTACCAGGTGACCGAAGAAAAGAGTCGCATCCTCGCCTGCCGGTATCATTATTGAAAATCATTCCCCTGGCTCGCGCCACGGAAGTCAACATCATTTTAGCCACGGATGAATCACGGAAATTCACGAATCATCCTGCTCTTGTCCGTGTTTGATCCGTGCCAATCCGTGGCCAAATTTCCTCCGCGACCCCAGCGCCTCTGCGTGGTAAATTTCTTCCCAGATTTGTGTCGAAATTGTGCCAAACATTGTGCTATGGTAAATCCGTTCGCCAAAGAGCGGCTGTAAAAGCTGTCAGCTATTGGTCGTTAGCTCTCAGCCAGAGTAGAGTTTGCTCATAAACATCATCTCGCCACGGCGAGTCGCCTGCGGAGACCTGAGAGAGGCACGCTGACCGAAGGATCTGTTTTGTACATTCACAGGTTT
>JBGTMM010000759.1:0-5171 GCA_041743635.1 Bythopirellula sp. | reverse complement strand
CAAAGATAGGCCAAGGCAAGCGAGTAGTTTGTCGGCAAAAGCGTGAGAAAAAGAGCGCGAGTGGTGGCGGATCAGAACCCTTAGCAAAAGAGTATGTGTCACAATGCGATTAACCACTACGACACGACGAGCACGACGAGTGAATAAGAAAATTAGTTCCTTCGAAATTGCTGCTATTACTCAGTCCAACTCGAATTTTTCGTTGTGTCCGTTGTGCCGTCGTGGTTAACCCTTTATACGTTTTGCTGCCAATTGCGCCAGCATCCGCACGGCACCCACGCTTTCTCGCCAGGATATCTTCGATTTGCCCAGCGTGCGATTGGTGAACGTAATCGGCACTTCGGCGAAAGTGGCCCCGGCGAGTTTCAGATGCCAGAGGACTTCCTCGATGAAGGCATAGCCGGAGGAATTGATTGCTTGCCAAGGCAGTTGTGCGAGCAGCTTGGTATTATACACGCGGTAGTTGCCGCTGAAATCGCCGATGGGGAGGTCAAGAATTTTTTGAGAAAGCGAATTGATGACGCGGCTCATTACGCGCCGCCGCAGAGGCCAACCGACGATTTTCCCGCCCGGCGTGTAGCGCGATCCGATCACCACGTCCGCCGCTTCCGCCACTTGCAGCATCGCTGGCAGTTGATCGGGCGGGTGGCTCCAGTCGGCGTCGAGGGTCACCAAGTGAGACGCGCCGCGCTGGACGGCGGTTTGCATTAATAGCGCGAGTGCCGAACCGAGTCCCAGTTTTCCCGCGCGTTCGATGCAGGTAAACCACGGTTCTTGCGTCGCGAATTCCCGGCACCACTGGCCCGTGCCATCGGGCGAATTGTCGTCAACGACCAACACCGCGGCAGCGGGCAGCACGGTGTGAATCACTGCCACCAACCCGGGCAAATTGTCCAACTCGTCGTACGTGGCCAGGCCGACAAGAACCGCGGCGGGATCAACCATGGGCGTGAGCATGGGGCTGAAGTGAAATCGGAATCAACCCACCCGCTGCGGCTTGCTGCCCATTTCCAAATTGCTGAAAAGTTGCCGGAAGTTGCGACTCGACACAACAGTCGCACTCATCGGCCGCTCGTCTTCGACGATCAGAATATCGCCAAAATGAGCCGCCTGTGTTTCTACTGCCACTTGGACAACTGCAACCGGTTCAATCTTGATCGCCAAACGCTCGATCCGATTGACGGGCTCCGTCGACACGATTTTCTCGGCGACGGGAGCCACTGCGATCTCGCACAGCTTCAATTGCTGGGCGAACGCCGTGTCGAGCCGATTGATCACTCGTGGCGCGGTGGCGAGCATTTGATCTTCAAACTTGAGATATTGATCAAACACAACTTCTTCGGAGGCGAAATCCTCGTGAAACGGATTTCTGGCAAGTGGCGCGGCGTAGGCATTGGCCGTCGTGTCGAGATTTTGGAATTGATCGACGATCTCGTCGGTCGTGCCGAGCGAATCGAACTCGTCCCCTTCGCCATAAGCACCCCCTTCTCCAAAAGCACTATGCAGGCGGCCGTTGATGGGAATCGAGGCGGGCATTTCATCGTCGCACTCATCGACTGACGCGGCAGTTGCTACGCCGACGCCGACTGAAAGCTCGCCAAATTCGACGGGGCTGTTCAGTTCTTCCGTCGCTGTGAGATTCCAGGGGGCGGGAATCTGCTGGAGGTCGGACCAGGCTTGTTGCACGATCGCCGCGTCGATCGGGGCGTAGCCCGTTTCACCGACAAGCCACACCAGTTGATCGCCGATTTGGTTGATCAAGCGTGGCACGCCATCGGTCGCGGTGAAAATTGCTTCGAGGCCGTCTTGAGCGTACAACTTGGTCGGATCAATCCCCACGGCCGCGACTTGCGCCCGCAGGTATTGGAATGTTTCCTCACGGCTGAAAGGGGAGAGATAACAGCGATGGGCCAGCCGTTGGCTGAAAACTTCCAGTTCCGGCTCCGCAAACCGTTCTTCCAGCGCCGCACAGCCGACAAGCACCAAGCCAACGAGCAGTTCGCCCTTGTAGGAAATGTTGGTGAGCGCCCGCAACTCTTCGAGCAAGCGCGTCGGCATCGAATCGGCTTCGTCGACCAGGAGCAGCAATTTGCGCGGCTTGCCTTCCAGGGGCCTGAGAAACTCCAGCAGTGAGAGCCGCAAGTCTCCTTCTTCCAACTGACGGTAGGGCAGGCCAAGCTGGAACAGAATCGATTGCTGCAGGGCGCGCCGCGTGCAAAGCTGCGCACCGGCCAGTAGTACGGTCGTCATCTTGCCGCGGTATTGCCGGGCCAGCACCTCCAAGAGCAGTGACTTGCCCGTCCCCGTGCCGCCGATGAGTAGCGCCGGGCCTTCGCCGCGCTCGATGCACCTTGCCAACCGCCGGCGGGCTTCTTCAATCACCACGGCGGGGAAATAGCGATCGGGATCGGGAGCCGCGACAAAAGGCCGCTCGAGGGTGTCGATGCGCGAACAATCTTCCATGTTGCGGATTCCTGGCTTGGGGCGGCAAACTCTCTGAGTGGCGGCGGGAACTCGTGCGACGGGAAACTGCCTGGCTCGCCCCACCTTCGGCAAACCCTTCTCCAGCATCGGCAAAGTCGACGAGTTGCCTGTACCACTCGCAGGCAAAACGAATCCGCTTGACCATCAATTGTTCACGGCGACAATGCATAACCGGCAAGGTTTGGCTCAGCAGCACGACCAACACGAGACGCACATGTTCCGCATCAAAATCTGTGGTATCACGAATCCGCAAGATGCGCTCGCCGCCGTTGATGCAGGCGCGGATGCTATCGGCCTCAATTTCTACGCCGGCAGTAAACGGTGCGTTGGATTTCACGACGCGAAGCAGATTGCCAGTGCCGTGGGAAAAAACTGCGTGAAAGTCGGCGTTTTCGTCAACCACTCGGCGGACCAACTCAACGACATTGCCGAGACAGTCGGCCTTGATGCGGTCCAACTCCACGGCGACCAACCGCCGTCTTATTTATTAGATGTGGATATACGCTATCCGATTGTGAAAGTGTTTCGAGTTGGCGGAACGGGATTTGTCCGGATGAAAGCCGACTTGGTGATGTGTGAAAAGTTTGGCCGAATTCCCGAAGCAGTGCTAGTGGATGCCGACGCGCCCGGTGAATATGGCGGTACGGGAAAGCGGCTCGATTGGAACAGTTTGGCTGATCGGGGAGAGCTTTTAAATTTTGATCGTGCTGTTCCCTTCCACCTCATCCTCGCCGGGGGTCTGACTCCCGAAAATGTTGCCGAGGCGATACGAATTGTGCGACCTTTTGGGGTCGACGTCGCAAGCGGCGTGGAGGCCTCGCCGGGTCGCAAAGACGCAGAAAAGATGAGGGCCTTCATCGCCGAAGCTCGCCGCGGATTTGCCGAAATCGGCGGCCAGTAGCGGGTCTTACCTTGTCAGCAAACCCCTTGGCTGTATAAACTCGTTACAACCGTTAAATACGCTATAATCGAGCGGTTAATGTGTCGGCAAGGGATTGACCCTTCGCCTGTTTTATCAATCAGTACCCTCCCTGGAGATTTCCGAACGTGGCCCAAGTTGAAACCCGCCTGCCCTACAAAGTCCTCAAATGTTCCGACGCAGAATTCGAACGTCTCGCCACTTGGGGCCGCAAAGAAATTGAACTCGCCGAGAACGAAATGCCCGGCTTGATGGCCCTCCGCGAAAAATATTCCGCCTCGAAGCCGCTCACGGGTGCCCGCATTGCCGGTTGTCTCCACATGACCATCCAAACGGCCGTGTTGATCGAGACCCTCATCGAGCTCGGTGCCGAGGTGACGTGGAGTAGCTGCAACATTTTCTCAACGCAAGATCACGCCGCGTGTGCGATCGCCGCGGTCGGTATTCCCGTTTATGCCTGGAAGGGCATGAGCGAGGAAGAGTTCGATTGGTGCATCGAGCAGACGTTGTTTTTCCCCTCGGGCAAGCCGCTTAACATGATCCTCGACGACGGTGGAGACTTGACCGCGATGGTTCACAATCGCTATCCCGAGTTCCTCGGCGACATTCGTGGCCTGTCGGAAGAGACCACCACGGGCGTGCATCGCCTGTATCAAATGCACGAGCGCGGCGAGCTTAAGGTGCCGGCTATTAACGTGAACGACTCGGTCACCAAGAGCAAGTTCGACAACCTCTACGGCTGCCGTGAATCGCTCGCCGATGGCATCAAGCGGGCCACCGACATCATGGTCGCCGGCAAGGTGGTCGTCATCGCGGGCTACGGCGACGTTGGCAAGGGCTCGGCCCAGTCGATGCGTGGCTTGGGCGCTCGCGTGATTCTGACCGAGATCGACCCCATCCTCGCCCTGCAAGCCGCGATGGAAGGATACGAAATCACCACGATGGAAGATGTGGTTGCGGAGGGTGATATATTCGTCACAACCACGGGCTGCCGGGACATCATCACCGGCGAGCACATGTCGAAGATGAAGAACGACGCGATCGTGTGCAACATCGGCCACTTCGATCTCGAGATCGACATGGCCTGGCTCAATGGCGAAGTGAAGGCGGGCCGCGCCACGAAGGATCGCATCAAGCCCGCCGAAGTCGGTGCCGTGGACAAGTACACGTTCAACAAGAGTGGCAAGTCGATTCTTATTCTTGCCGAAGGCCGACTGGTGAATCTCGGTTGTGCGACGGGCCATCCTTCGTTCGTGATGAGCAACTCGTTCACGAACCAAGTGCTCGCCCAGTTGGCCCTCTGGCAAGAGACCGACAACTACCCGCTCGGCGTGCATGTGTTGCCGAAAAAACTCGACGAGGAAGTGGCGCGGCTGCATCTGGCGAAGCTCGGTGTGAAGCTTACGAAGCTCACAAAAGCACAAGCCGACTACCTGGGCATCCCCGTCGAAGGCCCCTACAAACCGGAATATTACCGGTACTAGCCGCTTGCGGCTTAGCGACAAAACCAACGAACCGCCAGCGCAAGCCGGCGGTTTTTTTTGCCAAACCTAGGCGAAGACCTCGCTCGCGATTTCCACGTGAATGACATTCAGCCCTCCTTGACGAGCCTGCATGAGGGCTTCACGTACAAGCTCGGTCAATTCGCCTTGTCGGTCAGTGACCCAAATTGCCGCGTGGCCGCCTCGCATTACGAAACTCGAATCATTAAATCCGGCCTCATAAACAGCGTCCGCAAGTGAATCATCCGGTTTGCGCTCTTTCAGAA
>JBGTMM010000758.1:0-2195 GCA_041743635.1 Bythopirellula sp. | reverse complement strand
GGTCATCAGCCAGATTGGGGACGCGAGTGCAGATATTCCAGGGACAGGCAAGTATTGGGTTGCCGCAAACGAGAAGAGGGCAGTTTCAAATGTCAGATGAGAATTCCTCCAACACTTCCGCCGTCTACGTCGTCAGCGGTGATCCGCAGACCCGTCAGACAATTTCGGAATTGATCCATTCCTTCGGCTTCCCAGTGAAGTCGTTTGAATCGGCCGAGGAGTTTCTCTCGAGCGTCGATGAATCGCAGGTCGGTTGCGTTGTGCTGGATTTGCGGATGGCCGATATCGACGGCCAGGAAGTCCATCACCATTTGTTGAACAGCGGGATCGGCCTCTCGGTGATTCTGCTCACCGCTCATGCCGAAACGAAAAGTACAGTCAACACATTGCGGAATGGCGCGATCGCGGTGCTCGAAAAACCATTCAAAGTCGAGGATCTCTGGGGTTACGTGCAAGAGGGCGTGCAGCGGAGTGAAGAGGAACAATTTCGCCGCCAACATTTAAACTCGTTGGAAAAGCGGCTCAAGAAACTCTCGCAACAAGATCGAGAAGTTCTTCAACTCATGATGGAAGGGGTCAAGAACCGCTCCATCGCCAAGCGGCTGGAAGTCAGCTTGCGTACGGTCGAGAATCGTCGTCGCCGCGTGTTTGAAGTCATGCAGGCCGAATCGGTCGCCCAGCTCGCGCGCATGATCACCGAATACGAACATGGTTTGATCCCCAAGCCTGAGGCGCAAGACTCTTGGCTGCGTTTGCCGTTCGAGCGGGTGGCTTGCTAGGCGGGCTTGTCGCCTTGAAGAGCGGCGGGTTGAGAACGGGACAAGTCCCGGTGCTAAATTCCGCTAGAATCGCGTCTCAATCCGCTCACCTTTGCGGCTTGCGAGCCCTCCTTAAACTGCTAGAATACGGGGCTACGCCATGAACCGGAATACATTGGCAATACATCCCCTCGGCCCGATAAGAATCGTATGTATACCAAACGCAAACCCAACGAACGCAGTAGCAGCAGCAACAACAAGAAAATAGCCAAGAGAGATCCCATCTGCGTCGATGGCGTTCGTCCGCGACCGATGTTCGTCGATTACAAAGACCTCGATCTCTTGAGCAAGCTCACCAATCGCCACGGCCGGATCGTCAGCCGCCGCAAAACCGGTTGCCAAGCCACGAGCCAACACGCCGTCTCCAAGGCCGTCAAGCGGGCCCGTTTCATGGCCCTGATGCCCTACGAAGGTAGCTGATCCGAAAAAATAAATAGCGGGACCATCTTGGTCCCGAGCCATCTTGGCCCCGACCCTCCATGACCGAGCCATTCCGTACCACGCGACTCGTTGAGTTTCACGATACGGACATGGCGGGGATCATGCACTTCGCGTCATTCTTCCATTACATGGAGTCGGCCGAACATGAGCTGCTCCGTTCGTTGGGCCTGAGCGTCCATACGACCATGGGTGGCGAAATGGTCAGTTTTCCGCGGGTGGCGACCTCTTGCCAATTCAAATCCCCCGCACGTTGCGAGGAAATTCTCGACATCGCGATCCGCATTTCGCGGCTCGGCGCGAAGAGCATCACCTACGACTTCGATTTCCGCAGCGGAACGCGCGAAGTGGCCACGGGGCAAATCACCTGCGTCTGTTGCCGAGTGGTGCCTGGTCAGCCGCTTGCATCGGTGGCGATCCCCGCGGATGTCGCCGCGAAGCTCCAACAGTATGTCGTGTAATCGCATGTCTTCGCTCGTCGCCGCAGCCCTGGAAAAGTCCTATCCCATCAGCGCGGACCAATCGCTGTCCGTGATTACCGAGGCCTCGCTGCGGCTTTCAGCCGGCGAGAATGTCGCCATCTTGGGCCCCAGCGGTTCGGGAAAAAGCACGCTGCTGGCGATACTCGGCACCTTGGATCACCCCACGTCGGGAACATTACGCATCGGTGACGTTGATCCATTTCAACTTCCGGAACCCGAACTCGCCAAGTTTCGCAGCCGGCAAATTGGCTTTGTGTTTCAAGACCACCATCTGCTGCCACAATGCACGGTGCTCGAAAACGTGTTGGTGCCCTTTCTCGCTGATGGCTCCGCAGGTCGAGAAGAAATCGCTCACGCCACGGCCCTGATTGGCCGCATCGGGCTGGCAGAGCGACTGCTGCATCGCCCCGCGCAACTTTCCGGCGGAGAACGCCAAAGGGTGGCCATCGCCCGGGCA
>JBGTMM010000757.1:0-3810 GCA_041743635.1 Bythopirellula sp. | reverse complement strand
CCTACCACTGGCCAGGCAACGTGCGCGAGTTGGAAAATATCGTCACTCGGGCGTGCGTGCTCAGCGATGGACGACCGATTAGCGCGGTGGAATTGCGGCCTTGGCTAGAACAACCTGAGAATGTCGACTATCGCCGGCCAGGGATCTTGCCCGTGGGAACATCACTGGAAGACATGGAACGGCAAATGATCGTGGCGACGCTCGAACACTACCAAGGACATCGCGCTCGCACGGCGGATGCCTTGGGAATCGGCCTTCGCACATTGAGCGGCAAGCTGCGCTCTTATGGTTATGCACCACATGCGAAGGATTTTAGTGAGCCCATCAGCAATCGGCAGAATCTGCTGACACCGTCAGCAACAATTGCCGGTATGCAAGTGAAGCAGTCTGCGTAAAGTGCGCAGGAAGTAGTCAGTAACATCAGAAAATCCGCGAATCGGAACTTAGGTTGTCACGGCACGCCGGTTGCTTGGAGCCTAACAATGGAATGAATGGGCGTTTAGGCGCCCACGAGGAAACCATGCTGTCGAACATGTTTGATGCGTCGTCGCTGCCGGTGTTGGAGCAAGTCGTGAACTTCACACAAGCTCGGCACGGCGTGCTGGCGGGCAACATTGCCAACATCGACACGCCCGGCTACAAGTCCCGGGATTTATCAGTCAACACGTTTCAGTCGCGGCTTAAGGAAGCAGTCGAGGCCCGCCAGCACACTGCCGAGTCGCCGACTTATGCGATCAACGCGGAGCTTGCCGGAAAACCAATCGGTAGGGGAAGCGAGAATTGGGGACAAGTCCGCGAAGTCGCGGACGACATTTTGTTCCACGACGATCACAACGTGAGTTTGGAAACCCAAGTCACCGAGATCACCAAGAACCAAGCGCAGCACAATTTAGCCCTGACGATTATGAACGCCCAGTTCCGGCTCCTGCGGGCCGCGGTGACGGAACGAGTGTAGCATTGATTGACGACGAACAAGAAAAAAATCCACAAAGCCGCGACCGTTGGTCGCGTCATGCGCGACCCCGGTCGCGGCTCTATGCAGAAAACGAGGAGTCAACAAATTATGTACACGGCACTTGATGTCAGCACGAGTGGCTTGGTCGCACAGCGGACACGGCTCGACGCGATTTCGTCGAACTTGGCCAACATATCGACGACCCGTAACGAAGCCGGCGAGGTCCAACCCTACACGCCCCGCTTTGTCATTTTCCAGACCGATGAAGACCTCCAAACGAACGGTGGCGGACAAGGCGTGAAGGTCGACCGCGTGGAGTACTCCAGCGTGGAACCCAATCTGAAGTACGAACCGGGCCATCCCGACGCGAATGCCGAGGGCTACGTGGCCTACCCGAACATCGACATGACCACCGAATTCGTCGACGCCCTGGGAGCCACGCGGGCTTACGAGGCGAACATCGGCGTGATCGAAGTCACCAAGGATATGGGCAACCGGACATTGCAGATATTGGCTTGAAAATATGTGTCATTCGCGCTCGGTGTTTAGCCTCGCGGAGTCGGGGGCGGGAACCCAGAATTGATGCACCAGATTAAATTCCCGCCTGCGCGGGAATGACGATCAACCACTTGAAATCGAAGAAAGGAGTTGTTGTCAGGACAGTTTGACGTAGGATCGCACGTTGGGGGGCCAACGCCGACAACTACCGTGCCATGAGTGCCATTACCCCCACGCAATTATTTGCCCAGCAGGCTTCACCCGCGACGGCGAGCAAACCGACCGGCGATACCGCTTCATTCAAGGACTTTCTGGTCGATTCGATTCGCGATGTAAATTCGATGCAGCAGCAGGCCGACCAAGCGGTGGAAACAATGATGACCGGCGGGGAAGCGGACCCGGCGGAAGTGTTGACCGCGGTACAAAAAGCCGATCTGGCATTTCGACTGATGATGCAGATGCGCAACAAACTTATGCAGGTGTACCAGGAAGTGCGGGATATTCGGGTGTAGTTTGAGTGGTCGGTGGTTAGTGGCAAGTAGGTAAAGAACAAAAACTTCTGAGGTCCATGGATGGATTTCTTGAATCAGGCATTTGCACAGATCCGTGATCTGTTTTTATCGATGACCCCCGCGGCACGAGTGACTTCCGCGCTCTTGGTGGGAGTGATCGGCGTGAGTCTCGGGTTTCTCGTGCAGCAAAATGGTGCCGGACCTGACGACTATTTGTTCAACGGCGAATCTCTGCGACCGGCGGATGCCGACCGCGTGGAAGCCGCGATCGCCCAAGCGGGCCTCAACGGCTGGCAGCGTGACGGGAATCGCATCAAGGTGCCGCGTAACCAGATGGCGGAATACTTGGGCGCGGTGGCCGATAAGGGTGCCCTCCCCCCTAATCATGACTCAATTATCAACGAAGCCCTCGATCTTGGGCCGTTCGTTGATGACAAGACGCGACGCGAACGCTTGAAGGCCGCGCGGGAACAGCAGCTTTCCCTGATCATTCGTTCGATGGATGGTATTGAAGAGGCCAAGGTGATTTACGACGTCATCGAAGCCCGCGGGTTAGCGCGTGAAGGAAAAGCCAGCGCCACGGTGAGCGTGCGACCTCGTTTGGGCGAACCTCTCGACCCGCAGCGCTCGAAACTGATTCGTAAAGCCGTGGCCGGCGCGATCGCCAACCTGCGCATAGAAGACGTGGTGGTCATCAACCTGGGTGACGGCACAACGATTGGTGAAGATATCTCGCCCGAATCGTTTGACTCACCCTACTTCCAACATCGGGTCGCCTTCGAACGGGAAATGCAGAGCAAAATCGAGCAATTGCTCGGACATATTCCCGGTGTGGAGGTGCAGGTCACGGCGGAATTAAGCTCGACCTTAACTTCGGAAATTCGCACGGTAGCGGCGGAAGGCGAAGCGACCGCCCTGCGTGAATCGAACCAAGAAAAGATTATTGACACGCAACACCTCAACAACGGAGGTCGGCCGGGTCTCATTGCCCAAGGCCCGGGCCGGGGAGCCGAACCCGCTAACGAAGTCACGGTAAAAAATACCGAATCCGACACGCAGTCGGAGCAAAACTATTTCGTTCCCACCAAGGACGAGTTGCAAACGCAAGCAGGGCTGGTTCCCGAGCACGTGCGAGCGGCCGTGTCGGTCCCCACGGGATATCTGATTTCGTTATATCGCGAACAACAGCGCCGCAAAGGCGAAGATATTAGCCAACCCTTGCCGGCGGATATTAGCACGACCTTGGCAGGCTTTCGCGAGCAAGTGATCGACGACGTGAAGGGAGTGGTCGTGCCACTGCTACCCAAAGAACTTGCACAGAATAATTTTTCCGACGTGGCGGTCTCCTTCTTCGAGACGCTCACTCCCGAGCCGATGGAAGTCCCCTCGTTGGGGAATAATGCGTTGGTGTGGGCGAGCGGGAATTTCAATACCCTCACGATGGCTGGCGTGGCATTATTTGGTTTGGTCATGCTGCGTTCGTTGGTCAAAACCATCCCCTCCGCCGATCCGATCGCTGCGCCGTCTACTCCAATACTAGCGCTCGTGGGAGGTGGTTCTGCGGGCGAGAACAAAGCGGAAGCCAACGAGGAAACCGAGCAAGAAGACGCAGCACGGCCGCGATTGAAATTGAAAAAAGGCAAGAGTCTTCGCGACGAGTTAACGGCCATCGTCAAAGAAGACCCCGATTCCGCCGCGGCGATCTTGCGTACCTGGATTTCCAACGCCGGTTAATACTGAAACAAGCATGAACACGACCCAAGACAAACGCTTGCGCCAAGTTGCCATTCTGATCGCCAGTCTCGATGAGGCTTGGAGTGAGCGGATTCTTAACAGTTTGACCCC
>JBGTMM010000756.1:0-6726 GCA_041743635.1 Bythopirellula sp. | reverse complement strand
GCTTTGTCGTTTTGCAGATTCATTTTGGTGGCCAGCGCGATGATGTTCGACCGGCCGGAGAGTTCGCTGACCAGCACGCGGCGTTCGTTGCCGACTTTTGTGGGGTCGATGTGTTCGTAGCTGGAAGCCACTTTGGTGACGGCGTGGACGTGCATGCCCCCTTTGTGGGCGAACGCGCTGGGGCCGACGAAGGGTTGATTCACGCGAAAGTGCATGTTGGCGATTTCGTAGACGTAGCGGGAGAGTTCGGTGAGGCGGGTTATTGAGTTGATTTTCGCACCGCCTGCTGAAGCAGGCTCGCCTTTGAGGACTTTGTAGCCTTGTTTCTTGAGGGCGAGGTTGGCTACGACCGAAACCAGGTCGGCGTTGCCGCAGCGTTCGCCGAGGCCGTTGATCGTGCCTTGGACGTGGATCGCCCCCGCGTCGATGGCGGCGAGGGAATTCGCCACGGCCAGGTCGCAATCGTTGTGCGTGTGAATGCCCAGCGGCTTGTCGATCTTTGCGGCGGCTTCGCGGGTGATCGCGGCGATTTCCTCGGGCATCGTGCCGCCGTTGGTGTCGCACATCACGATGATCGACGCCCCTGCTTCGGCCGCGGCTTGGATGGTCTTGGCGGCGTAAGCGGGGTTGGCCTTCCAGCCGTCAAAAAAGTGCTCGGCATCGTAGATCACGTCGCGGCCTTGTTCTCGTAAATAGGCAACCGTCTCGCGGATCATGGCGAGATTTTCTTCCAGCGAAACGCCGAGCACCTCGGTGGCGTGGAAGTCGGAGGTCTTGCCCACGATGGTGATCACAGGGGCCTGGGAATCCAAGAGCGATTTCATGCCGATGTCGTCGCCGGGCTTCATCCCCTTGCGGCGGGTCATGCCGAAGGCGCAGACGCGGCTGTGCTTCAAGGGCTTCGTGGCCATCCGCTGGAAGAACTCTGCGTCCTTGGGATTCGAGAGGGGATAACCCCCTTCGACAAAGTCGAAGCCAAGCTCGTCGAGCCGGTGGGCTATCAACACCTTGTCTTCGAGTGAGAAGTTGACCCCCTCGCCCTGTGCACCGTCGCGGAGGGTGGTGTCGTAGATTTGGATTCGGAACATGGGTGGTGGTTTTTTTGGTTGGTAAAAACGATTTGAGCAGCCGCACCAACGATTCGCCGGGGCTTGAACAGAGTGCGGTCAAATAGTCCATTCTAACGGATTTCAAGCCCGCAAGCGTAGACGTATCCCCTGCCAAGCAGGTTCGGGCCGCGAATTCCCGACAATCGGCAGATTTCGTACTGTCGGTGCTTGCCAGGATCGGCAAGACTGGTTCCAGCAGAGCGAATACGCGTGCAGAGGGTCCAAATGGCGGCACGAGGCCGGGGTACCTGCCGTGCCTAAGCTAAGTTTGTGCAGTCGTCAAAAAAATCTGATTGGGGGAAAAAAATGTCCGGATTATTTCTGATCGTCGGTGTGGTGTTGGCCGGCATGATTGTGGCGAGCACGTTCAAGTTGCAGTCATCGCAATTACGCCTAGCGGGGCTGCTTGTCGCGCTCGTGGTGTTGCTGTCGTTCTTCACACTGGCGTCGTTTCGTTACGTCGGCGAAGACAAGATTGGCATTGTCACGAAAAACATTGGTTTCACCTCGTTGCCGCCAGGCAAGATTATTGCCACCGCCGGAGAAAAGGGCGCTCAGGCCAAAATTCTGCCGCCGGGTTGGCATCCCTGGTATTGGCCTTTTATTTATGACATTGAATTTGGCGACGTTATCAAGATTCCCGCCGGTAGCGTCGGCATCCTGAATGCGTCCGACGGAAAGCCGTTGCCGCGTGATACGGCCTATGCCCCGGAATGGAAAGAAGCCGATGAAGGTTTGATGGCCCAAGACGCCGAGTTCTTTCTCACGGAGGGCGGCGGCTACAAGGGGCCGCAAACTTCCGTGCTCAAGCCCGGTTCCTATCGCATCAATCCCAAGCTTTTTGAAGTGGAACCGACCTCAGTCACCACGATCGAAAAAGCGATGGTTGGCGTGGTAAAATCCAACGTCGGCGAACGCTCGACCGCCGAGGAGCTCGAGGCGGAAGGCGTCACCTCGCGACACTTGGTCAGTCGTGGGGATCGTGGTATTTGGCGCGAGCCGCTGCTCGAAGGTCAGGAATACCTTAACACGAAAGCGTATGAAATCACTGAGATTTCCACGAAGAAGCACATTCGGCTGTATACCTCGCAACAAGGAGCTCGTTCCGAAGGTGACGAGGAACGCGAGATCATTGTTCGTACCTCCGATGGTTTTACCTTTCCGGTGGACGTGCGCGTGGAATATGAAATTAAACCCGAAGATGCCCCACTCTTGGTGGCGACCGTTGGTGATGATCAAGATGGATTACGGACGGTCATGAATTCGGCTGTGCGGGCCATCTTCCGCAACAACGCGGAAGGGGTGAAGGCGCTCGATTATGTGAAACAGCGTTCGCATCAGGAAAGTCAATCGCTGACCATGTTGGTGAACGAAATGGCGAAGATCGGCGTTACCGTGACCGCCGTGCGCATCGGCGACGTGGGGAATGAAGAAACGCTGGGCGTATTGCTCCAAACGCAAACTTCCCGGGAAATCGCGCTCCAAGAGCAAGAGACGTTCCAAGAACAACAGCGTGCCGCCGAGCAGAAAAAGCAGCTCACCAAGACCGAGCAAGAGGCCGAGGAAGAAAAGCGGCTCGCCACGGCGGCTTATGCGGTGAAGATTGCCGAGAATGACAAGCTCAAGCAAGTCATCGCCGCCGAGGCCGAGGCCCAGGCTGTCGAGATCAAAGCCGAGGCGCAGGCGAATGCCTACAAGCTGATCGCCGAGCAGATCGGCAGTGGCAACGCGGCCTTGGTGGAATTGTTGAAGATCGTCGGCGAGAAGAATATCTCGATTACCCCCCGAGTCATGGTTGTGGGGGGCAGCGGCGGTGGTATCCAGGGCGGCGAAACCACCGCCCTCATTGGCACGATGCTCGACTCAATGATGCAGGATACTCCGCAACCACGTGCGGCAGCACGACCCGCGGCCCGGTAGGTTTCCACAAATTTCGCAACGCATACCAATAGCCCTGGCCGCAAGGCCAGGGTTTACTCAGTCAGGCAACAAAAAAGCAGGCGAGGGGGCTCACCTCGCCTGCTTGATTTAGGTCGAAATTATTCTGACGATTAAAATTTTCTACGCAATGCCAAACCACCGAGCGACAGGGCCAGCATCGAACAAGTGGCTGGTTCGGGAATCACCCCGGTTCCCCATTCTTCAAAGCCACCGGAGGCTCCGTAATCTCCCGCCGGCACGCCGGCAGAATTACCAGCGGCCAATACCCCCTGCAGCCCGAACTGGGAATACAGCGTCACTACGTCGCCAACAGCAAACCCGGCAAAAGCAGAATTAGGCACGAGCAGCAGCATGTCGCCTGAGCCGCTGCCAGAATTCAACGAGTAGTTCATCGCCACCCAGTTATCCATCCCGGCATCCATGCGATAGACAAGAATTCCACTGTGATTGAGCAGGCCTGCTGTAAACGACGTGACATTGCTGTTGGCCGTCCCGCCCGCAAAGATTGCTACCTCATCTAGCGAGAGGAAATTACCGGCCCCACCCGGTGCCTCGTTAATATCGAGGGCGAATGCGCGATAGGGCGTGCCGGAGCGCACGACGATTGGAACATCACCCAAGAAAATTGACTTGTTGAAATTGTTCGAGTTCTTATTATCCAGCACGTTGTTTGCGGTCGTATTGTAGGCGCGAGAGGCCGTACCGCTGCCCGGCGGACTCTGTTGCACGAACGTATCAAACACACCCGTGCCCGTCGTCTGAGGGTTGATCTGCCTGTAGATCGCCCCGTTGATCGTGCCACTGCTGCCAGCGGTGGTCAGGTTCACAATCGTGGTGGCGTTGGCGTCCGAAGAGAAGGATACGATAGAAATAACGAGTGCTGTGGCGATGGAGGCGCAATTGCGAAGCATTGCGCGGATTGTGTTCCCGTTCATTAGCAGTGTCCCCTGTGTAAGATGCAGCAATAAATGATGTCAGTCAAAGTTGATATTCTGCTGCACCGAAGACATGCCTGGCAGCAGATATTCTGGCGCGGACCATGCAGATGCGGCTTTCCGTAGCAGCTCACAGTTTATTGGGGGTTTAGAGGGTAGTCAAGAAACTTTTAGGGTAATATGCCCGGGAAGGATAAACCCCCAGAGTGGGGGATATGCAGGTCCAAGAAATATGGTGCTTTTTGCTTAATTTCCGGTGGAGTTGCGGAAAATTTCGTTGAGAAATACTTGTTCGATTTATGCCGTGTTGGCGAGTTTGTCGTCCTCGGAATCGTCGGAATCATCTTCCCAGAGGTCTTTGTCTTCCTCGTCAATTTCGTCGTCTGATTCTTCTTCGTACTCGTACTCGTCGTCGGTTTCGCACTCACCGCCTGCTGAAGATGGCTCGCCGGGGGCGAATTCGGATTCTTCTTCGTACTCAGAGTCATCATCTTCATCGTCGACTTCGTATTCGAGATTCGAGGGGTCTTCCGCAATTAGTTCCTCTTCAATGTCGCTTGGTTCGTCAGAACCGGGAAGCACCTTGTTTATACGTTTGGATTTGGGTGGTGTTGTTGCTTCCCCTGGGGTGGCACCACCGGTTTGCATGGCTTCCCATTCTTCAATCGAGATCGCCACTTCGCGGGCTTGCGAGCCGTTGTATTCGCCGACGATGCCATCCTCGGCCATGAAGTCAATCAAGCGGGCCGCGCGGCCGTAGCCGATCCCCAGACAGCGCTGCAACAGTGATACGCTGCCACGCCGTTCGCGGACCACGATGTCGACAGCCGCCTCATAAAGCTCGTCGCGATTCTTGAGTTCTCCTGGTCCTGTGTCCTCTCCCTCGTCTTTGGCTTTGAGTTCAATCAGTTCCTTGGCAAATTGCGGGACGTCGGTGCCGACAAAGTCGACGACCCGCGTGATTTCATCGTCGGAGAGGTACGTCCCCTGGCCACGGAGCAATTGGCTCGTGCCCGGCGAGAGAAACAGCATGTCGCCGTTGCCGAGCAGCTTGTCGGCCCCCATTTCGTCGAGCACGACGCGGCTGTCGGTGCGGCTGGCGACTTGGAACGCGATCCGCGCGGGGAGATTGGATTTGATGAGGCCGGTGATCACGTCGACGGTCGGTTTTTGCGTGGCGAGAATCAGATGGATGCCCACGGCCCGGCTCTTTTGCGCGAGCCGAATGATGTGCTGCTCGACGTCTTTGCCGGCAGTCATCATCAGATCCGCCAATTCGTCGGCCACGATCACGATGAACGGCAACTGCTTGGGGATGGTTTCCCACTCGGCTTCGCTCGTGGGATCGATTCGCCCCCGAAGCTCCTCGTCGCTGAGCTGGTTGAACACGCTAATGTGCCGCACACCGGCGCGGGCCAACAGTTGATAGCGCTCTTCCATCTTGTCGACGGCCCAGGCCAGAATCGCCTCGGCCTTTTTCATGTCGGTGACGACGGGGTGCATCAGATGGGGCAAGCGGGCATAGCCCGAGAGTTCGACCATTTTGGGATCGATCATCAGCATTCGCACTTCGTCGGGCCTGCGGGTCATCAAAATCGACGAAATGATGGCGTTGAGGCAAACGCTTTTGCCCGTTCCCGTGCGACCGGCGATCAAGAGATGCGGCAGCGTGGAAAGGTCCACGACGAGCGGATTGCCCGAGACATCCTTGCCGGCGGTCATCATCAAGTCGGCGATTTCGTCGGCGACAATCACGATGAACGGCAATTGCCGCGGAATTTGCTGCCATTCCTCCTCGGTCTCGGGCTGCACACGGCTGCGGAGCTCTTCTTCGCTGAGTTGATTGTAAACGCTAATGTGCCGCACGCCGGCGCGAGCCAGCAGGGCGTAGCGTTCTTCCATTTTGTCGACGCCCCAGGCGAGAATTGCCTCCGCTTTGCGCATGTCGGTCACCACCGGGTGCATCAGATGGGGCAGCTTGCGGTAGCCGGAAAGCTCGACCATTTTGGGGTCGATCATCAGCATCCGGACTTCGTCGGGTCCGCGGGCCATGAGGATCGACACGATGATCGAATTCAGGCAGACGCTCTTGCCCGTGCCGGTGCGACCGGCGATTAACAGGTGCGGTAACGTCGCTAGATCGACCACCAGCGGATTGCCGGAGACATCTTTGCCGAGGAAGATTGGAATCTTCATTCGCTTGGCGCGACCGTTCGTCTCTTCGATCACTTCCCGCAGCCGCACGAGTTGCCGTTGCTCGTTGGGGACTTCGATGCCGACGGTGTTCTTGCCGGGAATTGGCGCCACGATGCGGACGCTGGGAACGCGGAGGGCGATCGCCAAGTCGTCGGCCAGTCCGGTGATGCGGGATAGTCGCAGCCCCGCTTCGAGTTCCACTTCATACTGAGCTATGACCGGGCCGGTCTCGATTTCGACGACCTTCACGTTGAAGCCGAAGTCTTGGAACGTCTTTTCCAGGATTTTCGCTTTGCGGCGGACTTCTTTTTCATGCTCTTCGTACGAAACGTCGTCGGCGGGCAGCAGCAATTCCAGTGGGGGAAGTTCGTAGTCGTAGCTCGGCTCGCTGCTGTTGTCGGCCGCTTCGAGTTGGTCGATAATCTCCTCCCGCTCGCTCTTGGGCTTTGCAGGTTCCGCGGGTTGCGACTTCTTCGCGGCCAGGGCCGATTTGAGCTTCGCCTATTGTCCCGGCGGCATAAAGAAAGCGTGCTTCTTCGCGTCTT
>JBGTMM010000755.1:0-5535 GCA_041743635.1 Bythopirellula sp. | reverse complement strand
ACCCAGCCGGATCGCCACGCGATCCGGGGGTTGCTCGTTTCATTCCACCAACTGCAGCACCTCGCGGAGCTCTTTCTTACTCGAAGTCATCCGCCGAAGCTCCAAAGCCGCATTGAGCTTCGAGACGAGAGTCGCTTCCCTGAGCATCGGATTGTCTTCCATTTTTCCCTGTTCCGCAAACCAACGTGCCACCTCATTCCACCGCCAACGCATTGATCGGCCGGTGACGCTGGAGATCGGTGCCGGGAAACCTCCCGCGCGGCGTTCGTTATTGATGTATTTGCGGATGCTCTCGCGCGACTGATGCAGCCGCGCGGCAATCTCCGACATGTTTACTAAATCGTCGGGCTCGATCCGCAAGACAGTCGCCCCTTTAATGCTCTTAACGTCCTCAATGGCGGATACGATCGCGGCCAGCAGCGACTGAGCCTCACGGTCGAAGGCGACAAACGCGATCCCCGAACGCATGCCGACGAGTGCGTCGTCACAGCCAGCGCCGTAAAAACCAGCTTCTAACTCATCCAAAGAAGTGATTCCGTCGAGAATTAGTGTAAACGAATATTCATGTTGTTGCATTTTACTAGGTCTAATCATGCTCGGCCGCTGGTGACAAATGTCAACATCAATTTCCAGACTGCCGCACCGGAGGCCTACGCAATTTGAACCGACTCAAAACTCCACTTGATACTTCTGCGTCATCTTACGGCGGATGTCGGCTGTTGCGTCTTCGATTCCCTTAAATCCTTCGACACGGGCGTAGTTGGCATCGGCCATGGCCCCCGCTTTCATGCTGGCCCGATCAGCGGCACTTGCTCGGGCACCAGAGTAAGCATCACCGCTCCCCAGATAACCGTAGTCGACCGAGTAGTTAGCGTAGCCACCACCTCCCATGCCAGCCGTGCTGACGCCGTAACTCACCCCACCCTGCCGTTTTGTCAGCGCCATCGAACGCAATGTGTTCGCCAGACTGGATCCATAGTTAAGCAATTCTTCGTCGACGTGCAGGATGGGCATGCGATCGATCTTGCGGGCGTATCGCTCCATGATGGCGGCACTGGCTTTCTGTCCTTTGAGGTCTCGGCGGAGGTCTTTGAGCAGCACGTCGATTGATCGAAAATAGGTGAGTGACGTCTCACGGATCATGCTCTCGGGTGCTTCTTCAGTTAACTGAGTCTCGCCACCGGAGTCCTTGAGCGTGCTGAACTTTGTCGAGGGAAGTTCCACAATGCTGAATATCCGTCGTAGACCGTCTTGTGATAACGGCCCTTCCATGTGAATCGCTTGCGGCTTGAAATTGATCTTCCAAGACTCCAGGTCCGAGACATTCGCGCCCAAATCGCCGAGTACCGACAAAACAAGCTCTTTGGCGACCGGCTGCAACATGGCGATGTCGCTGCCAAAGTCAATTCTAAGTTGTGCCTGAGCGTTTTTGCCGATGGCCACTCGTAGCGAGGCCCCTCGCAGGCTCGCCAAAATAGGGACAACTTCCTCCGCCTTCAGCTTTGCTTTTTGAAAGAGGGGCGAATCTTCGATCCGCTCGAGAACCTCGTGCGGCCGGACAACGTCCGTCAAATCAATTGCCAGCAAGATTTGAATTTGTTCATTGGTCAACTGCGTGGCTTGTTTAAGATAGTCGGTGAGTTGTACTTCCTGATTCTTCTTGGCAAAGTCGACCCACCGCGAGACGAATTGCCGTTCGGCCGGGAACAGGACTCCCAACTCATTCGGGCCTAAAGCCACAAAATACGCATCGCTGGGTGTCCAAGCAGCATCGAAGCCACTGATGGAATCGACGTAGCCCCCTTCGCTGCGGGCAATGGAACGCATCGAGAACGGCTCACTCATTTGCATCACTCCGAGTTCCCATAGTCGTTCAAAATCAGCACTGGGCTGCAGCGCCGCAGCCATGACAAGTTGTGACGCCTCGGGGGGCAAGAAGATTGGGCGATTGACATATGCCAACTCAAGTTTCATACCCCAACCTTCTTGCTGGGCCAGTTCACTCGCCAAGGTTTTTTCCACGTCGATCAACACGATCGCGTTCGCCGCCGCCGGTATTTTCGCCAAAAGCTGGTCAAAATCCTCCGCGCGAGCATCATTACAAACGATCAACAATGGAAACAGGCACAACCAGACCGAGATGTTCAATTTCATTGCAGGCCCCGAAATTTGTTTGGCAGCTAAGAGTAAGAAGAGAGCTTGAGCGATAATCCGATATGATAGCGGATTGCTCAGCTAGGTCCAGTTGCCGTGAGCTTGAGATTTCGGCGTAATTTCGCGCAGTTTTCAGAAGTATTTAATCAGCGCCTGTTAAGCGCCGGGTAAATCCAAAGGGACCCGGCTCGCCTTGTTACTTCCGCGCCCGCCATTGCTGCTCCGAACTCTGCGCGGCGGGTAGGTTCGCTGTTTCCCTGGCCGACTTGCTGCCGATAGGGCGTGAGGACCATTTCTGACCCGTGGCCGTCGTGGCAAAACCTGAGTTCGTACCGCTGCTCTCATGCGTCGCCGCCCGCCATTGGGGTTCGGATTTTGACTTCGCGTCGGCTGTCCTCAGCGGAGATGTTTTGATCTCAGGTTTTTCTTTACGCAAAGGATTGGCGGTCGCGAGATGCGTCGCCCCGTCGACTTCATGATCCACCTCGGCCAGATGCCCCTCGGCCTCGTTGATGCTCACCAACGTCGCTCGCTCGAAGGGAATCTGCGCAAGCAGCTTGCGTCCGTCGGTCGTTTCCAATCGGACCCATAATTCCAGAGCCCCCTGCGGCAGCTCATCCTCCGCGAGCGGCAATTCCAAGTGCAGGCCGTCGCCCAGGTTAGAGGATTGCCACGCGGCGCTCGTTTCTTCGGCCGTAAAGTCCCAGCGCTTGACGCGTTGCGGTGGCTTCTCGTTGTCGATCTGCATCACCATCAAGGAGACCTTGCCGTTGAAGTCGGCCGGTTCATTGCTCGCATCACGAGCCTCCACAACCGACAGCAGACTTACGGGAGCCTCCGCTTCGCTAGAGTTACGGTACACATGCGAGATCACCAGGCGTTCCGGATCGCGGTGACCCGTCGGCGTGATTTCATCATCAAATGGTTCGACATACTCTTCGATCTGCCCTGCGGCCTCTTCTTCCACAACTGGCACTTCTAGCTCTTCCTCGGATAGCGCGGCTTCTTCAGCAAACTCCGCTTCTTCGATGGCGACTGTCTGATAAACACTCGGGTCGGGAATAAATGACCCGTCTGCCAATAGTGTTCCCTCGATCTCCGCTTCCGCCAGCGGCGTCGCATTTTCATACTCGTCGATTGCGCTAAGCGGTTCACCGATTTCCAGTTCCAACTCGGGGGCTTCCAGGTTCTCCAGTGACTCTTCCAGTATCTCCTCAGTGGTTTCGGGTTCCGTGACATCGGGCGTGATTGTTTCCGCCGGTTCGTCGAGAGCTTTCAGCAATTCCTTGGTCGTGGGTGCCGAAGCGTCGGTTCTGGAGCGTGGCGGCATCGCCAACTCTGGTTCGCTCGCATTCTTGCTGATAATCACCGTTTCCATCTGAGCACAACGATATTCTCGCAGCTTCTCGGAGTATTCGACGATGTAATCTTCGAGTTCATAAATGTAATCTTCTTGAGTCCGCAATTCGCTTTCGAGAATATCAATCTGATTGTCTCGCGCCGAACGGCAACCCGTGTTGGAAAACATGCCGGCGAGCGTCGCCAGCGCGATCAGAAGATTCATGCCGCGCACCCTTGTTTGTGGAATCGGCCAATCGAGAACTTGTGCCATTGTGTTGCTCGTGGGAAGTCCGCGGACCTCGACAAAGAAAACGAGCAGGCGGCGCAGTCGCTGCGCAATCACCCGCCAAGGCCATTTCAGGCAGAGAAATAGAAAAACGCGCTCCCCGCGTCAAGCGAGGCCCAATAGAATGCTAGCAATCCCAAAGGCTAGAAACACAGAGACTAGCGAATCAGGCCGGCTTGGGCAGTTCCATCTTCTCGACGACCTTGTCGATCAGCCGATATTCAGCCGCCTCGGCAGCCGACATGAAGTGGTCGCGGTCGGTGTCGCGCTCGATTTGCTCCAAGGTCTGTCCCGTATGCTCCAGCAGGATGCGATTGAGCTTGTCCTTGGTTTTGCGATACTCGGCGGCATGGATCATGATGTCTTCGGCCGTGCCTTCCATGCCGGCGGAGGGTTGGTGGATCATAATCCGCGAATTGGGGAGCGCGTGACGTTTGCCCGCGGCCCCTGCCGCTAGCAACAGGGCCCCCATCGAGGCGGCCTGACCCAGGCAATAGGTGGCCACGTCGCAGGTGACAAATTGCATCGTGTCGTAAATCGCCATCCCCGCCGTGACGCTGCCACCGGGCGAGTTGATGTAGAAATGGATGTCTGACTTGGGGTCATCGGATTGCAGAAACAAGAGCTGCGCGACAATGCTGTTGGCCACGTCGTCGTTCACCGCCGAACCCATCAACACGATGCGGTCCTTCAAGAGCCGGCTGTAAATATCCATGGCCCGCTCTTCGCGGCCCGACTTTTCAATCACGAATGGTATGAGCGACATGGCAGGCAATCCGTTTGTTAAATATTTCAAATTGCAAATTGAGAATTGCAAATTGAAATTCAGTCTAAGGTTTTCAATTTACAATTTAAAATTTTCAATGACTCAATCGTCGTCTTCATCCTCGGATTTACCACCGAGCGAAGGCTGCTTTAAGAGGATGTCGTCGACGATGCCGAATTCCTTGGCCTCGCCGGCGGTCATATAATAATCGCGGTTACAAGCTTTCTGAATTTGATCGGGTGTCTTGCCACAATGGCTGGCTAAAATGTCGTTGAGCAGCGACCGGGTTTTAACGATTTCGTTGGCCTGGATTTCGATGTCGGAAACCTGCCCCCCGACGCCGCCGTGGGGTTGGTGGATCATCACCTTGGCATGCTTGAGCGAGAAGCGTTTCCCCTTCTCTCCGCCGGCCAACAGCACCGCCCCGCCGCTCGCGGCGAGTCCCACGCAGTAGGTGGCCACGGGGCAGGAAATCATCTGCATCGTGTCGTAAATCGCCAGCGTCGAAGTCACGCTCCCGCCGGGCGAATTGATGTAGAAATGAATGTCCTTGCGGCGATTTTCGCTCTGCAAGTACAAGAGCTTCATCACCAATTCGTTGGCGTTGCCGTCGTAAATCTCGCCTTGCAGAAAGATCACCCGATTCTCGAGCAGCAAATCGCCAAGCGTCATTTGACGCTGACGCTGGTAGTCACGCATGGCCGCGGCCATCTGCGGATCAAAGTCAGGGGCGGGGGACGATTCGTATCTCATGTCTACTCCTTAACGTGGCCAAACGCTCCGTTATTTTTTCTAGCCGCAGGCGCAAGCCTGCGGTCAATCAAAGCGCTAGCCGTCCAATTATTTCCTGAAACGGCCTGAGGGCAAATCACGCTTCTTCGCTCTCTACGACCGCTTCTTTCGCCTCGGGAATTGATGCCGCGGCCTCGCCGCCACCGGCAGCCAAGTGCAACGCTTCCGCGTCCAGTTTCTCCGGCTCGTACGGCTT
>JBGTMM010000754.1:0-4595 GCA_041743635.1 Bythopirellula sp. | reverse complement strand
GAGGAGAATCCCGAGTCTTACCCGATCTCCGGCCAGGCTTTGTATCGCAAGGGCGTGGCCGAGCGGATGCAGGGCATGTATGGCGAAGCGATCAAGGCCTTCACCGACGCGATTCAGCAATTGCCGGCGGGGGAATCCGGTTCTTACGCCGCCGAGGCTTACTTGAAGCGCGGCATCTGCTGGCACATGCAGGACGAAAATCGCCTCGCCAGGGGTGATTTTCAACAAGCGGCCGCGATTGATTACACCGATCCCTTGCCGCATCTGTGGACCGGTTATACCTACGCCGAGGAAGAGGACTATCGCTCGGCGATTGACGCCTATGGCGAAGCGATTGCCAAGAATCCGAGCTTCGCTCTGCCGTACATCAATCGCGCGTTGGCTTACGTGCAACTGGGTGAGTACCAACGAGCCGCGGATAATTTCAACGAAGCGATTCGCGTCGAGCCAAGTGACGCCGGCAATCACGCGAAACGCGGGCAGGTCTACATGATGCTCGAAGAGTACGAAAAAGCGCTCAACGCCTATGATTTGGCCCTCCAGTATGACGAAAAGAATGCGGCAGCCCTGGAAGGCACCGCGCGAGCGTTGCGCGAATTGGGACGCGGCTCGGCGGCGGAGACGTACGAACAGCGCGCTCAGGAGCTAAAGAGCGACGCGAGCTAGCTCGCGCTCCATTTCTCTAATTCAATGAGCCGGCGAAACCGCAAGCGTTTCGCCGGCTTTTTTGTTGGTTTAGCTTTCTTGTTGATCAACTCCGCTAAGCCGCAAGCGGCTTCGGGTTAGCAGCCAGCCGAGGGCGAGCATTGACAACGTCACTGCCGCTGGTTCGGGAACCACGTAAAAGTACCGCCCGTCGGACCAGTAGTCTCCCGTGATGTAGTCCGCGCCGGCGATCATGTTCGTCATGCGACCATAGACGACCCAGCGATAATCTTCGGCGACGGAAGTGAACATTTGCCAATCGATTGGATCGGGAGTGAACTCCGTGACGTTACCCAAAAGACCGGTGTCCCAAACGATGTTGTCCGCAAGAATGTTGATGAAGAGCAGCCCGAAATCGTTGAGGAGGTTCGTGTTGTATACGCCGCTCTGCCCGCCCTTGGGGATCGACCACTTGAACGTCGGCTGGGTCACATCAAACAAGGGAAAGACCGTGTATTGGGGAACGGAAGTTTCATCCGGAACGGGCGAAACATTGTGGGCCTCGAAGATGGCGCCGTAGTCGATGCGATCCGAGTTCGTCGTCCCCGGCTGGCTGATCAGCGCGTCCCAGAACATGTCGAGCGTGGTGGGCTTGATAGTGCGGATGATGTTCCAGATGGCGTCATCGCCGAGGGAGACTCGGTCGCGGTCGTTGAAGTCGTTGTTCGAGTCGTAGAGGTCGAGAAGAATTCGGGACACCGAGGCCTCGTTGTCCTCGCCGAGGCTGGGTTGGCCGCCAATCGACTGGTCCTCGATGCCGTAGCGTAGCTTGCCGGCAATGGTCGTGCCGTTGGCGTCGTTGTTGTCGTGATAAATCGTGTCGCCGACCCGTTGGATGCCTAGCGTGGCGGAGTTAAGTTCCTGTTGGCCGCTCATTGCAAAGTAATCGGCCCAACCTTCGCCCCAGGCGAGTTGGTCTGCCTGACGGCGATTGAGCGTGTTCGTGCCGGCCATATTCAAGTCAGCGCCACCCGCCGCCCGAGAAAACCGCAGATTATTTTCCGACGAATGCCCGCCGCCGGGCGAAGCGGTGATGCCCACGTGCAAGCTCCTTTGCACATAGTGGCCGTACTCGTGCATGTCGACATCCCAGTCGTAACGATCGCCTTGGAGAATGTGCATGCGGCCCTCGCTGAAATTCGACGTGTTTTCGCCCGTGGGGAACAACGCTTCCACCGAATTATTTACGCTGCCGGGCAACGTGGAGTAGTAGCGCGAGGCCTCTACCATGGCGTCGAACGCGGCGAACGATAGCTCGGTGTTGGTGGCCGTGCCTAGATCGACGTTGATTGTGTAGTTCATTCCCGCGGGGATGTTCGCCGCTGGGGTCGTGGAGTGGACGTAGAGCGGTCCGACAGTGTCGTCGCCGCCAGGGTCACCGGGGGGCATGGGCAAGGTCAGCGGGCCAGCCTCGTAAAATGTCACCGCGCTCTTAATGCCACCAGGTGCCGGTAACGCCGGTCGGGTCGTCGGATATATTTTCAAGTAGGGATCGAGAGTGCCGGCTAAAAGTGAGCCGAGGGTGTCCGCGTCGTCGACCAGGAAGCTGTAGTTTCCATTGAAGTCGGTGAAGGACGATCCCACGATGAAATCGGGCGGCAGGCCAAACAACAGGGTGTTGTCGTCCCACAGTTCAATTTTTGCGCCGCGCACCGGGAACAGCGCCAGGGCGTTGTCGTCGTCATCCGCCTCATTGCCGGTCGGGGCCGTATAGCGGATCTTGCCGCCGATTGTGATCGGCAAGGCGTGGATTGGCACGATCCCAACCCCACTCACTACGACGACGCAGAATAGCTTGAACCACGTGTGGCCCAAACGAGTTTTGTAGCCTTTCATTAGACAACCCTCCCGGTAAAGTGCTGGAACGCAAGATTCGCAAACGACGACGAAGAACGGTCGCCTCCCCACGAAGCTTTCCTGATCCAACCGTTGTGGTAACCGCCGGTCTTCGGGAAGTCAAGAAAAATCGGGGAAAATCCCCATGAGAGGGGGTGACAACAAATTGGGAAATTTGCGCTTGGGGGAGAACTCGCGAATCGATGAGGGGGCGGCCCCCGCCCGCTGAAGCGGGCTCGCCGATAATGATCAGACTCTATGCACGAATTGGCTGTCGAGCATTGAGGACTTCTTCGGTGACGTCGGCGACGAAGTCTTCGACTTGGTCGGCTTGGTGCGGCATTTCGGCACCGACATTCATACCCACGCCGGGTTCCTTGAAAAACCAATAGAGCATGTCGCGGGTGGCGCTGAGGTACGTGGGATAGAGCGGCAAGGGGTTGGTGGCCTGCTCGGCGGCGTACCTGCGGGTGAGCTCTTCGAGTTGGTCGTGCGAGACGCGGGGATGGCGATGGTGCGGACCGTGGACGAAGATGTCGAAGTTGAGGAACGTGGCGAACTTGGTGACGACGTTGTTGCCGACGACGGTGCGCGTGCCGCGCAGGGGGTCGTAGCTTTGCATGCCGAGGTGCTCGGTGAGCTTACGGCCATTCTGATAGATGGCAGCCAGCGCATAGGGAATCAACCACACCAGGGCGAACGTATCCCAAGCGTGGTAGTAGGCGACGACGCCCAGAATTGTGCCCCAGAAGCAGGCCATGCCGATATATTCCCAACGGATCGCGCGACGCTGCTCAGCTTTTAAGGGCGAGTTGGAGTGAAAGAAGATACGGCCGTAGACGATGGGGGCGGTCGCGAATCCCAAGAGTAGATCGCACCAGACGAAGATTTTGCGGAACCAACGGGGAGCCTGGGGATCGGAATAGGGCCAGAGTTCCCAATCGTTGGGCTTGTTCAAATAAGCGTGATGGCGGATGTGGGTTTCGCGGTAGGCGGTATAGGGGACACCCATCAGCCAGCCCAACACGCGGCCGAGGGCCACGCTGAGCCGTTGAGAGTTAAAGAGCGTTTGATGGGCCGTCTCGTGGAAGCAGCTTGTCCAGCAGAACATGAAATAGCTGGTCATGAGCATCCAGAAAACGCGGATGGCCCCATGGTCGGTCGGCCAGGGGTAAACAACCATGACCATCGAGAAAATCTGCGCGGGGAAAAACAGAAATCGCAAGGCTGTATGGCGGTTAGCGATGGCTTCTTTTTCAGCGGCGGAAAACTGGGTGAGACTCATGGCGGCAGCACCAGCTTGGGAGCGAGGATGGGGTAAAACCGGCTTGTAGCAAACGGGATCAGCACGGCAAATGGCATTCCGTAGCCAATCGCCCAGAAATTGCTATCTATCGGACTGCAAAATCGCCAACTAGATTCGTACAGGACCAGATTGCGTATCGGTCATCACATTTCGACGCGCGTGGTCGAGTGGCTCTGAGGGAGCCGACGGTACGAAACCGCACATATCGCAGAAATGGCGCTCAACGCGGTCGATGAAATCGGTAGGGTTTTCCTCGAAGGCGAAATGCTGGGCTTGGGGGACCACATCTTTTTCGCAGTTCGGTAGCAACTCAATGAGCTTGAGGCACATCGGCAGGAAAGGCGAAAACTCGCCGTGCAGACAGACGCAGGGGGTCATGATGTCCAGGATGCTGTCGGCTGTGAGACCGGCGGTCTCGGCCACGTCTTTGCCACAAGTGGTGCCCGCCAAACGGACGAGCCGATTGAGCGTGGCTTCGCCGGCGCGTTCGATGAACATTTTTTTCTTGCGGGGGGAGAGGTTCGCGGCCTGCTGGAGCATTTCGCTCAAATTCCACAGGTTGCCGGCGATCGCCATGCCGGCGGTCGCGGCGTTTTTCTTGTACGCGCGGAAGCCGAGCCACTTGCGGGGATTGGCCTGCAAATGGTGCAACGCGGGGATGAACGGATCGGAAAGCACGACGCCGGCGATTCGCGCGGGATGATCTTGCGCGGCGTGCAGGGCCACCGCGGCACCAAAGCTGTGGCCC
>JBGTMM010000753.1:0-3117 GCA_041743635.1 Bythopirellula sp. | reverse complement strand
CCGGCGTTCCCAACTGTGTTGACAATACCCCGATGCGCATGAAATCTCATGTTTCTTTATTCGTGAACTGGCGTGAGCAAAAATCTTAGGTGACGCAGGGAGTTTGAGTCATACCGACTCGCTCGCGCTGTTTGTCGCGGTATCCTTTGCGAAGATAATATCCCGAGACTCCACGATACGCGACGCCCGAGGCAAACATCGCCGCCACAGGATTTCTGTCGGCCCGGCGCAGGACGGGGAGCCAAAACAGCTTCACCAGAGGTCCGTTGAACAGCGCGAAGCGCCCGCACTCACGCGGCAGCATCTTCAAGCAGGGCCCCAGGCCGGCGCTTGGTGACATGATTTTGTAAAGCGGAAAAACAAATTGGGGGGGCAGATTGTCGGCCAGCAAATCAAAATTTTGCCCGCGTTCGTAAGCCCGTGAGCAGATCCGCTCGAGCGACTCTTCATGCTCGTGCCAAGCGAAAGCCGCCGGATTGTAAATAATTCGCAAGCCCTTCTGCCACAAACGGTAACCAAGTTCAATGTCTTCGTGGGCCACCCCACGGCGTTCGTGATACATGCCATTGGCCAACAGGAATGCTTTCTTCACGGAAATGTTGCACCCGAAAAAGTAGAAGCCTGCCAGTTCCCGACGGCCATCAAAGCGCTGGTATTGAAAAGGATCCCAAACTTTGTGCAGTGCTGTTCGAGGCAGCTCGGGAGATTGCGTGGCCTTGCCCAACACCGCATATTCGTCGCCGGGATACTCTCGATGAGTTTTGACGTGCTCCGCGAGCAACTGTGGTTCCGGGATGATGTCGTCGGCCAAGAGCAGCACGAGATCGGACTGCGCAGCCTTGATGCCAAGATTCTGGGTAGCACCGGGACCCTGGTTCTTGTGCCGCAGGTGCCGCAACCGATAACCGACGCGGCCGGCCATTTCTCGCACCATCTCCGGTGTGCTGTCTGGAGATTCATCGTCGGTCACGATGACTTCAAACTGGTCCGCGGGGAACGTCTGTGTGTCGAGCCGCGCGAGCATTTTCCGCACCATAGCCTGGCGATTATACGTTGTGATGACCACGCTGATTGCCGGATTCTCTGACACGGAGCAACTCCTAAACTGCCTACCTGGCAAGATTTTGGAAATTGTAGGGAACGCCCTCCGCGGCGTTCCGTGGTTGCGGTCGAAAACCGTGTCCGTTTGTCTCGGAACGCCAGGGACGGCGTTCCCTACATCACGGAATTCCCGGAGGTCTTCATTCTAGTTGCAAACTCAAGCGTGCGGCAGGCTTTTTAGTTCGTCAACAATGTGCAGTCGTTAAACTCTGGAACCGATCATGGCGGCAGGCTAAGATAGAGCCAAATAAGGCAGGGTCATCTCAGCGGGAATCGAACAGAAAGAACGAGCCATGATTGCAGCGATTCTGGCGGCGGGGCGGGGGACGAGAATGCAGCCCTTCAGCAGCCAGTATCCCAAGCCGCTGCTGCCGATTGGCAACAAACCGCTGCTCCAGCATCAGATCGAAATGGCCCGCGATCTGGGGGTGAACGAGTTTTTGGTCGTCATCGGCCATCTGGGGCATCAGATTGCCCAAACTTTGGGCGACGGCACACAACTGGGCGTGAAGATTCGCTATGTCGAGCAAACGCAAGCCCTGGGGATCGCCCACGCCCTGGGCAAACTCGAAAAGTACATCACCGAGCCGGTGCTGTTGTTTTTGGGCGACATTTTCTTTGTGACCGACGATTTGGCCGCGATGCAGCGAACCATGGCGGAACGCCACGCCAGCGCGGTGCTGGCGGTTAAGACCGAAAAAGACCCCACGGCCATCCAGCGCAATTTCACCGTGTTGTTCAACGACGACGGCAGCGTCCGCCGCGTGATCGAAAAGCCGCGCCACAGCACCACCGAAATCAAAGGCTGCGGGCTCTACTTGTTCGACGTCAATGTGTTCGATGCGATCCGCCGAACTCCCCGTACGGCCATGCGCGACGAATATGAAATTACCGACACGATTCAAATCATGGTCGACGACGGCTCGCCGGTTTATTGTGAGAACGTGGTTAAGTGGGATATCAATCTCACTTATCCCGAGGACGTGCTCCGCTGCAACATGTTTCATCTCGAACAAGTCGGTCAAAAAAGTCTTGTGGGCCAGGATTCCCGGATTCATCCCGGCGCGAAGCTGCTGAACACGGTCGTGGGGGATCGAGTCACCATCGAACATCCCATCGAAATCTCGAATTCCGTGATTCTCTCGGATACCAAGGTCATTTCCGCCACCCCCATCGACCGTTTCGTCATCACGCCGGCTGACCAAATTGATTGCCGCAATACGTTGGAAAGGTAGTTCGAGAGCATGGGAAGTCGCGCTTTGGTGACGGGGGGTGCGGGTTTTATAGGTTCACACTTGGTCCACGCGCTGCTCCAGGAAGGTCTGGACGTGATGGTCCTCGACGACCTTTCGATGGGGAAGCGCGAGAATGTGCCCGACGCGGCCGGCTTTCTGCAAGGCGACGTGCGGTCGGCGAGCGACATTCGCCAAGCGTTGGAGGGTGCTGATATCGTCTTTCACGAAGCCGCGCGAGTGAGCATCCGCACCTCGGTCAAGCAATTTTATGAAGATGCGGAAATCAATCTGATGGGGACGCTCAATTTGCTCCAATGTTGTGCGGACAGTGGCGTGCGAAAAATCATTTACGCCTCTTCCATGGCCGTCTACGACGACTGCCCGTCACCCCGGCCGATTGCTGAGAACTACACTCTGGAGCCGCAATCCCCCTACGGCATCTCGAAGCTGGCGGGCGAAAAATATTGCCTGCAATTCTGCAAAACTAACGATGTCCAATGCCGGGTACTGCGGTATTTCAACACCTATGGCCCGGGGCAAACTTTCACGCCTTACGTGGGCGTCATTACAATCTTCACCAATGCCCTGTTGCGGGGCGAGGCACCCACGATTTTCGGCGACGGCGAACAACGTCGGGATTTTGTCCATGTGAGCGACATCGTCCAAGCCAATCGTTGTGCTTTGAAATCAGAAGTCGCGTCTGGCGTTTACAACGTCGGCACGGGAGTGGCAACTTCGGTGAACGAAATCGCGGCGCTGCTGTGCGAGCGGCTAAATCCCC
>JBGTMM010000752.1:0-2641 GCA_041743635.1 Bythopirellula sp. | reverse complement strand
GCAATCCGCTGGACCACATGCAGGAATACCAGCAATTCACCGAGTGGTCGCTGCTGGTGGATGTCGCCCGGTGGCATCAAAGCGACAATTGCGCGAAGCAGGCTCTTGGGGTGCGTTGGCTGAGGCTGTTACATCGTCAAGTGGATTGGGAACTTGCCGACGAACGGACCAGGCTCGATCCTCAAGCCACCGACTTGTTTCGCAAGGGCCGTGAAGCACTCGCCGAGCAAGCGATTCGCGCGGAACTGCCGGCGGAGTTCCGCGAAATTCCGCTGAAGGTGGATTTACCCAACTACATCGACCGGCCCGATCCCAAAACCGCCGCCGCGGGACAGAATTTTCTGTTCCGCTCCGCGTCGCACCATATCCGCCCGCTCACCGACGATGAGCTTTACAAGCACCTGCCGATGAGCCAACTCGTCTGCCGGGTGTATTTGCCCAAGGGCGCTCCCGCGAGCCATAATGCCGCCGTTTCCACCGCGCTCGACGTGCTTCTCGGCAGCAACAGCGACGATGATCTCACGAATATGTGAGACAGGTGTAGCCGCGACACAACGTGTCGCGGGAACCAACTACCGAATTGAACTTTCTTTACTTATAATGAATGTCCCTGCGATTCGTTGAATCGCGGCTAGTTTTCTCGTTTAACTGCTCTCCCACATGCCCCACGACACCTACGACAATCCTCTGACCGCTCGCTACGCCTCGCCGGCGATGAGTCGGTTGTTTAGCCCCCAGCATAAACATGGCACTTGGCGGCGGCTGTGGGTGATGCTGGCCGAGGCGCAAACCGAGTTGGGGCTGCCAATTTCCTCCGCACAAATTGCCGAGCTACGTAAACATGTCGATAGCATCGACTTCGACGCCGCCGCGAAATACGAACGGCAATTGCGCCACGACGTGATGGCCCATGTCCATGCTTACGGCGACCAATGCCCCACAGCCCGGCCGATCATCCACTGGGGGGCCACGAGTTGCTTCGTCACCGATAATGCCGATCTCATGATTTACCGCGAAGCGCTCCACATGATTTCCGCTCGGTTAGCGGGAGTCATCGACGCGTTGGCAACTTTCGCCGAACAGTATCGTGATTTACCGACCTTGGGCTTCACGCACTTGCAGCCGGCCCAACCCACGACCGTCGGTCGCCGTGCTTGCTTGTGGGCGTATGATTTGGCCCTCGACTTGGCTGAGCTTGAGCATCGGCTCTTCGCCCTCGCCGCCCGCAGCACTAAGGGGACAACCGGCACGCAAGCGAGTTTTCTGGAAATTTTTAATGGCGACCACAACAAGGTCCGCCAGTTAGAGCAGTTAGTCGCCCAGAAAATGGGCTTCACGAGTGTCTACGCGGTGACGGGGCAAACCTATCCGCGTAAAGTCGATGCCCAAATTGTCGACGCCCTGGCGGGGATTGCCGGTTCCGCGCACAAGGCCGCCACCGACCTGCGCATTCTCGCTCACCGCAAGGAAATCGAGGAACCGTTCGAGAAAGATCAAATCGGCTCCTCGGCGATGGCCTACAAACGCAACCCCATGCGCTCCGAGCGCATTTGCGGCTTGTCCCGCTTTGTGATGAGCCTGCCATCGAGCACCGCGGCCACCGTGGCCACACAGTGGATGGAACGCACGCTCGATGACAGCGCGAATCGTCGGCTGGTCATGCCTCAAGCATTTCTCGCCGTCGATGCCGTGTTGATCCTGTACCAAAACATCGCCAGCGGTTTGGTAGTCTATCCTGAAGTGATCGGCCGTAATCTGCGGGAGGAACTTCCCTTCCTGGCGACGGAAAACATCCTGATGGCCGCCGTCGCGACGGGGGGTGATCGCCAGGATTTGCACGAGCGCATCCGCCAACACAGCCAAGCTGCGGCCTCCGAAGTGAAACAGCGCGGCAAGCCGAACGACCTGCTCGACCGACTTCGCCAGGACCAGGCCTTTGCCGCTGTCGATTTAAACGCCGCGGTTGATCCCGCAAAGCTCACCGGCCGCAGTGCCGAGCAAGTCGACGAATTCCTCGCTGAAGTGGTCGCGCAGATCCGCGAACGCTATGCAGACAAACAAACTACCGCAGCAGAACTTCGAGTGTAGTAGCCGCGATCAGACTTGATCGCCGGTAAATTAAAACCTGCCGCTCGTCGAGCGGCGGCTAGCAGCGTTAGATCAAATCCAAAGGCGAAGTCCGGCGATGGCGCTTGGAGCTGCATTCGCCGCAGATGCCAGAAATGATCAGCCGATGGCCGGTGACGCGGAAGCCGTATTCGCTGGCTACCGCTTCGCGAAGTTCACGTAGTTCACTGCTTTGAAATTCAATCAACTGATCGCACATCGTGCAGTGCAGGTGGTCGTGCTGGGGATAACCGTAGTCGTGCTCGTAAACGGCGCGGCCGCCGAGGTTCATTCGCCGCAAGAGCCCCGAGTCGACCAATTCGTTGAGCGTGCGATAGACGGTCGGTCGGCTGACCTTGCTTCCCTCCGGTTGGCTGGCAAGGTTGTAAATGAGTTCCTCGGCATCAAAGTGGTCATGCCGCTCGAAAATATAGTCAATGAGAATGCGACGTTGCTGGGTGATCCGCTTTCCCTTGCTCTGCAAGAATTCGGAAAAGCGATCCTGGGGCGAACTGGAGACCTCGACCGTCCCTAA
>JBGTMM010000751.1:0-3529 GCA_041743635.1 Bythopirellula sp. | reverse complement strand
CGGCGGAGATCCGAATAAGTTTTCGTGAGCGAACGAGCTTCGACGACAGCGCCTGGCAATGACATGGTGTCCGATCATGGGTGAGTAGGTGAGCAGGTGGAGGAGTCCGGGATTGAGAATATCGCGGGGTGGCACGTCTCTGAGGTACTCCGAAGGGCGTGGTCGAGCTGGTACTTACGTCACCACGCCCATCAGGGGTACCTTCTGGGCGTGCCACCCGGAATACCCGGACGGCCTCCCTTGAAGGATACCAGAAAACGCCCGCATTGCGAAGCAAGTTCTTTGCCAGACTCAGCTTACGATAGAAAGTGGGTGCTCGTTTTGGCGACTTTTCGGAACAATCGGTGCAATTGGAAGGTCGATCAACTCGTAAAAGACATTTCGCTGCCGGGGCTCGTATCCCAATTCCTCAATCGCCCCGCGAATCTCGTCGAGCGTGAGGTGGTAAACCGTGCCAGCTTCGGCGACGACGTTCTCCTCGATCATGAGGCTCCCCATGTCGTTCGCGCCGTAGAGCAAAGCCATCTGCCCGATCTTGAGGCCCTGCGTGACCCAGCTCGATTGCAGGTTGGCGAAATTATCGAGGTACAACCGCGCGACGGCGTTCGTCTTCAAATACTCGAACGAACCCGCCGGCGTGATGTGCGACATCTCGGTGTGATCAGGTTGAAAGGTCCAGCAAATGAACGCGGTGAAGCCGCCAGTTTCGTCCTGCAACTCGCGTAACCGCTCCAGATGCTCGACGCGCTCGGCGAGTGTCTCGACGTGGCCAAACATCATCGTCGCGGTGCTGCGGCCACCCATTTCGTGCCAGACGCGATTCACGTTGAGCCAATCGTCGGTGAGCACCTTACCACGGGTAATCGCATGGCGCACGCGGTCGACCAAAATTTCCGCGCCACCACCGGGAAGACTTCCCAACCCAGCGGCCTTCAGTCGTTCGAGCACTTCTCGCAAGGGGAGCTTCGACACCTTCGTAAAGTGATAAATTTCTGGAGGGCTAAAACCGTGGACGTTCACCTGGGGGAACTCGCGCTTGATGTCGTGCAGCAGTTCCTCGTACCATTCGAGTATGTAATCGGGATGCAGCCCTCCCTGGAGCAAAATCTGGTCGCCGCCTATCTCGACGGTTTCGTGGATCTTTTCGAGGAGTTGCCCACGATCAAGCGTGTAGCCTTCGTTCGATTTGGGCGTCCGGTAGAAAGCGCAAAAATCGCACACCGCCGTGCAGACGTTGGTGTAGTTGATGTTGCGGTCGATGTTGTAGGTGCGATAATTTTCGGGGTGCAGCCGCCGCGTGACTTCATCGGCCGCGCGGCCCAGGGAGGCGAGGTCATGCGACTCCAAGATCCGCAAACCCTCGGAGGGCGTGATTCGCTCACCGGCGACGGCTTTATCGAGAATGGAGGAGATGGACGGTTGGGCAATCATCGCTGGCAACTCGCTCTCAAAGGTGAGGCAATCAGTCCGTGCGCGATTGCCTTCTCACGGAACAATGCGAAACCCCGCCGCTCGCGCCCGCCAAGTTCAAAATGCAAATTCCGCGACAGGTATTCGAAGACGAAATCATAAGGCAATTGCATGGCCAACGACTGCTCGCGTGCGATCTCCGCTAGGTTTTGACAACCTTGATCGCGTGCGTCAGGGAAAGCTTTTTCCGCGAGGCCAGTATCGACGCCGGGCCGAGCGACCCACATGGCAAACACGAAGGGCAACTCCGCCCATCGGCACCAGCGATCACCCAGGTCCCACACTTCCACAAACTTCGCTTCGGAAGCGCGAATCGCGCGGTCACCAATCACCAACACCGCGTCGGCATCGACGTCAGCCGGCTCATGGCCCAGCGGCAGATTCGTCAATTGCGGTCGAACGCCGGTGAGCTCGCGCAACAAAATTTGAGAAAGCAGCGCACTCGTGCGCGAGCCTTCATCCAAGGCCAACGTCCGCACTTGATCCGGCGGAACTCGGCACAGCAGCTTCACACTCAACACCGGTCCACGGCAGGCGATACAGGCGTCGGAAACCACCGACCATTCGGGATGGACAAACAACTCGGCCGAGGGAACCAACGCGATATCCAACTCACCCGCGGCCAGCGCATCGGCGAGCCGACTCGGATAGTCGAACACAAGCTCCGCCTCGGGCAGCCTTTCGGCAAGGCCGTACACGAGCGGTTTGGTGTTCAGATAACTGACCGCGCCAATCCGCAAATCCGTGTTGTTGTCGTTCACTGGATTCCATAGCTTCTAGAGTGAAAATTACCGATGCAGCGATTATAGAAGGCCTGTGGAGGGCCGACTAGGCTGCATCGGGAGAGTAGAATCGTTTGAGAATACCCGCAAGGTACTGGCGTTGTTAACCGCTAAGCCGCAAGCGGCCGCTCGCGGCTTAGCGGCGGGACGACCTTATGCCAAAAGGATTTTCGGCCTTTATGGCGTCACCTTGGCGAGGTCTGCCGAATCGCTTGCAATTGAGCGTCGAGACCATATTATCCAAAGTTGACATGAACATCTTAACTGATAACGCGCTTTGGGACGTCTTCCGTGACGGACACATCATTATCACGATGCAAAGCGGAACCGAAATCCGTTTTCCTGTCGCGGAGAATCCTCGCCTTGCGCGCGGCACTAACGAACAGTTGAACAAGATCGAGCTTTCACCATTTGGCTTGCATTGGCCCGATCTTGACGAGGACCTCTCCTTGCGCGGATTGCTGAACGGTGATTTCGGACAACATCAAAAGAAAACTTGAAAGTTCGTAGGCCGCGAAGAGTTTTGGGAGTTCCGGCAGCCGTCACCTTGGCGGGGTCTCGTGCCAAGAATCTGGCGCTGAAAAGTACGAGTCTCCGACGGCCGGCTAGATTTATTGGCGTTGTCGCGATCTTTCCACGCGCGCGACCAAAGTGGAAGCTTGAACCCCCAGGGCATCGCTCAGCCGGAAAAGGGTCTCGAGCGTGGGCGACATCCGATTGTTTTCGAGGCGGCTGAGGAAGGTGCGGTCGACATCGGCCACAAAGGCCAAGTGTTCCTGGGTCATGCCGGCCTTGAGCCGGGCCTTTTTAAGGACATCGCCGAACATGCCTGGCAATTCTCTTGCCTGGCTGCTTGACTGTCTGTCGCTTATTAGCTACAAGGATTGCTGGAGTCGGCCGCTAAACCTGATATACTGGCATTATCTGTTCTCATACTTTTCATTTCTCAGAGACCGGAGGTAGACTCATGAACCGATTTTTGATGCTCGCCCTAACGCTTTTGCTTTTCTGCGGAGGCAGCGCCTCCGCCGCTATCCTCTTCGAGAGTGGCGCGCTTGGGCCAACTGGTTTCTCGAGAGCAGATGTAACTAATCAATCTATACCTGGCACCAATGTCAACCGTTTTGTTTTTGACGGCGTGCGATTTTTTGTTGATCGGCCCGTTATTACAACGAAAGCTGGCGGTCATTTCGTCAAGAATACCGGAGCAAATGAATCTTTCTTTGGAGCAATCGTTAAATTGGTCTATGCTAACGATTTTCCTGATACAGGCGAAC
>JBGTMM010000750.1:0-2078 GCA_041743635.1 Bythopirellula sp. | reverse complement strand
GCTCAATCAGCGCCTCCACCGCCGGCAGTAACTCGGGCTGCGCGACGCTAGCTGGCTTGCGACCCCCCTTTTTTTCGGACGCGACCGGCCGCCTCGTCCTCGGGCAATTGCTCGATGTCTTGCGCCCCGCGGTGAATTGTGTCGGGGTCGCAGCCGAACAAGTCGGCTATATACTGCACGCCGCCATGCCCGAGCTTCAAAGCTTCCACCGCCGCATAACGCCGTCGATCCTTCTCCGACAGGGCATCGTACAACTTCACCATCTGCCGCTCGACCACGGCCTTGTAACCATACATCGCCTGGCCCTCCTGCTTGACCTGCAAACTTCCTTTCAAGGTATCATGCAGCCAGACTAAGGGAAGTTATTCTCCGTGTGGCCCTAATTCTACAGCGCTAAGTCGATCCCCAGCCGCATTTGGGCAGATTCGTGAGTCGCACGCCGAGGGCGGCCAGCTTCTTGCGTGTAGTGCGGGTATGACATCGTCGCGCTTGTGCGTTACGTTGCTGCGTATATTTCAATTCGGCCACTGTGGCGTCGATAATTATCTTCGTGGCGGTGCGGCCCAATCCCCAGGAGCGAATCAGCGCCGAAGCCGCAGTCCGTATTTGGCAAACGGTTATTTCCGGATTTTTTCCCCCGCAGTTCCTGGTGCGTTTCGGACAGGAACAAATGGCTGATGGCCGTGATCGCTTGATGGCGTTTTAGCCCAATATAGGACCGCCCCTCGAAGTGGTCGAATCCCAACTCAGTCTTCTGGTCCTCAAAGCAACGCTCGACGCGCCACCGAGAGAAGGCGACATGCAGAAGCTCTTTGACCGGCGTTTCGGACTCGGCATTGCTCAAGAAAAACTTCAACTCGGATGTGTCTCGCACGTTGCGGGCCACGATGAGTTGCAACGGATTTCCTGGTAGCCCCGCCTCATCCTTTGGTATCAACGTCACTTGCTTCGTTTCCCAGACGACCGGTCCCTTTTGGGAGTCCTTCACACGCCAGCGTGTCCAATCCTGGTCCTTGAATGCAGGCGACCAGTTCAGGTGATACTCAATGCTATGCGAGGGCGTACTGCCGGCGACGATGCGTGGAGTGGACCGACCACGCCCTCGGCCGTGCTTGTGGTAAGGCCGTTCGGTCACCTGTGGTGCTTCCAGCCAGCCGGTAAACGAACGCGGCACTTCGCCCACGTAGCATTGCTGCCGCGCGCCCAATTGTCGCAAGAACTCGGGCTTGCCTCCGTATCCTTCGTCGAACGTGAGATAAGCGAACGTCACGCCATTCTCCCGAGCACGATCATACAATTCCAAAGCGATTTGCCACTTCGGCCGATACTCCATCTCATCGGGAATGTGTGCCGCTTGGCATCGCACGCGGTCCTTCGCCCAACTCTCCGGCAAAAACAGTTCGCTATCGAGCAGGCAATGAAAGTCGTCGACGGCGTAGCCCAGATGAACCGTCACCACACAGTTGTCCTGTTTTCCTGTAGCGCCGCACCATTGCCGCTGCACGCCCGGCGTCTTGTCCCCTTTCTTCGGACATGCTGTCTCATCGATCAATCCGATAGCATGCGTGCTGGTGCGATCGCGGACGACCCGCCATTGCAATGTGTCGATCAACTGCTCTTGGTCCCAATCCAGGGAATTGAGAAACTGTTGCAAGGTTCGCGGGGCAACGCCCGCAGCCAGTGCGATCGGTTCAACGCTTTTACGATCCAGTTTCGACAACTGCCCTGAGACGTACGTGCTCAGGTGCTCGCGCGTATCCTTGCGGCCAAAGCAATCGTGAAACTCATGCAGGAATTTCTGCAAACGCGATTTCAAACCTCGAATCTCGGCGGCTTCCATGCCTGGTTCTCCTGGTTGGAGCAGCGGATCGCTCCTGCGACCCCATATCAGTTTCGCCCACAACCACCCGATTCACCAAGATCAACTTAGCGCTGTAGTACTAAGCCCTTGGCTATCTTAGCAATCTCGCTTGGATTCTTGGCGGGGTATTCCTTAACCAATTGCGCTATCGCTGCAGGCGTGCTCGTGAGCTTCTTCATCGCCGCATTGTCGTCGTCGGAATCAATCTGTCAATCCG
>JBGTMM010000749.1:0-6771 GCA_041743635.1 Bythopirellula sp. | reverse complement strand
TCGACATCGTCGGACGGACGGTGGTAATCGTCGTGCAGCCCGGTGTGGATGTAGATCGACGGGATCTGCGCCTGGTAGAAAGTCCAGTGATCGCTGTTTTCCTTGTATTCCCAACTGAAGTCGAGCCAAGCGTCCTCCAGTCGAGTCGTGCTGAGTTGCCGACGCAGACCACTGGCACAGCGGGTGCCGCCGATTTCGATGCGTCCGTTCTCGAGACGCCCCACCATGTCGATATTGATGCTGAGTTTTACGTCTTTGATCGGCACGGTCGGTTGTTTTGTCCAATGAGCGGAACCGAGCAACCCCTTTTCTTCGCCATCCCAAAAGGCAAGTAAGATCGAGCGCCGCGGACGGTGTCCCGTTCGTGTGAAGGCATCGATCAATTCCATCACGGCCGAGACACCGCTAGCGTTGTCATCGGCCCCATTATGAACGTAACCAAACGGACCGAAGCTATTTCGCTTATTGCCGTAACCGACGTGGTCGTAATGGGCACCGACGAGCACGTACTCGTTTTTCAGTTCAGGGTCGCTGCCCGGCAGCACGGCGAGAATATTGCGTTGGTTGCCCCGATAGGCTTGGAAGTACGTGCCATCGGTTCCCGCTGCCGCGAGGCCGATTTCCTGGAGATGCTCGACGATGTACTTGGCTGCCGCATGTCCGCCTCGGGATCCAGCTTCGCGACCTTCAAGCGTATCCGCGGCAAGAAAATGGACGTGGCCGGTGAGTTCCTGCTCGGTGATCGAGGCGTAGGCGATGTCAAACCAGGCATTCTCTGCGGCCTGCAACGGTTGCAACGAATACAGAAAGACTAAGATGCAACACGCCCACGCTATGCGGCGCAACTTAGTCATTGGATGGGTCATCGAGTCGTTCCTGCCGCGAGTCCAGTAAAAAAACGTAGCTACAGTTATTGGCAAGAGCTTCGTTGTGAGTGTTTATCGACCAGGGGCGATTGTCACTTCGCCTCGGTTTCTTAATTTAACTCGTATCGGTGGCAAACTGCTGAGGAATTGGTTCGAATAGGCATGGCGCATCTCCAAAGTCTGAGGTCTTCAGCTACCGTGATGGTGTCTGGCTCTTGAACCCGCAGGGTTCGCAGCGTTTAGCCAGGGGTTGAGCGGAGCGATACCCCGCTCGTGAGTATACTCGCCAGTATACCCTGGAAGGGTGTCAGAGGAGAGAGTCGGTTCCGGCACGCCTAATCCTTCTCGGAATCGATTGGCCGGCAGTTCATTTTTGACCCGAGCACCCCCTGCGTGGTACAGTTGCAATAAGGAGAACTGCCATGCAAGTTGAACTACAGCCACAGACCATTGATCTTCTTGAACGCGCCTCAGCCATGCTTAAGGCCAGCAATTACGATGAGCTGATCGTAAAAGCAGTTTCCGAAACCTTGGAACAGGCTCGGCACTCCTCATCCGAAGGCAACCACCGCACGGCCGAAGAGATCATCGAAGGTTTTCGGTCGCTCCGGGGAATGCTCAGAGGGGTCACGATTGAAGAAATTGTGGCGATGAAGCACGAAGGGCTGGCGTAATGCCTATTGTCATTGATGCGTCCGCCATTATGCCCCTGGTCATGGATGACGAAGACGATGCCCAAGCGGCTTCTCTCGTAGAGCGGATCAAAGCTGAAGGGGGCATTGTGCCTGCGCTATTCTGGTATGAAATCCGCAGTGTTTTGGCTCGCGCCGAGCGTACCGGTCGCGGCACGCTTGAAAAGCGAGAGAAATTTCTGGCGTTGATCGACTCGCTGTCATTGGATTATGACTTTCCAGCGCCAAGCGATGCTCTTTTTTCCATAACTGGCCGCCATGCCTTAACAATTTATGACGCGGCTTACGTCGAATTGGCGTTGCGCAAACAATGCTCGCTCGCCACGCAGGATGTGGCACTCGCCAAAGCCGCTCGGTCCGAAGGACTGCAGGTGCTCTAACTTTTACAATGTTCGGGCTGAGCTTATCGGAGTACTGGGGGGAGGCTCCCTACTTCCCAATACAAAACTGGCTAAAAATTCGATCCAACACGTCATCGGTGTAAACGGCTCCCACCACGCGGCCGAGCTCCTCGAGTGCGCTGCGAATGTCGGCGGCAATCAGTTCCTCGCCGCCGCCGATTGCGACAAGATCGAGCGCCTCCCGCAATGATTCCTGCGCGCGGTGGAGGCTATCGGTGCAGCGGGCCGCAGTCGAGGCGACGGCACCCGTCGTAGAATTCGGCTGCGTAAGAGCTGCTGCGATGGCCGTAGCCAATTCGCTTAGCCCCCAACCTGCGCGACTGCTGCACGGAACAATTCGAGGATGAGCGGCGAAATCAAATGGCTGTTCTAGTAAATCTATCTTCGTTACGGCCAACAAATGGGAAGCATCGTGCTCGCGATCTGCAAAAGCGACAATCTCCGTGGCGAACCGGGGTACGGTGGCATCGAGGCACTGCACCATGCAATCGGCTTGCTTGCGTTGGGCGGTGGTCATTTCTTGGGCGATACCAGGAATCGATCGGCCGCCAGCTAGCGGATCAACGCCGGCCGTGTCGACCAGCTCGCAAGCAAGCCCCTGAAAATCGACTGCAGCGGCCAGGTAATCCCGCGTGGTGCCGGCTTGGTCGGAAACCAGCGCGAGTGTTTGTTTTTGCTTAGCTGGGAATTTTTCGACCATGACATTAAACAGGCTGCTTTTTCCCGCGTTGGGTGGGCCGACGAGCACGATCTTGGGCAAAATTTGCGGCTGGTTGCGGCTGGCAAGCTGCTCAAGAGTAGCCGCGATCAACTCATGGGCCAATGTGAGTTGCCGTTCGATCTCCGCGGCTGAGATAAAAGTGATATCCTCTTCGGCAAAATCAAGGCCTGCTTCCAAATGGGCGAGCAGTTGCAAGAGCTGCTCACGAAGTTCACCCAGCGGTTTCGACAAGCCGCCGGCAAGTTGACCCAGCGCGTTGTGCAGCGACTGCAAATCCGCCGCGTCGATGATCCCTAGCACAGCCTCGGCCTGGGTGAGATCGAGCCGCCCGGCGAGAAACGCTCGCAGGGTGAATTCACCCGGCTCGGCCATGCGGGCACCATTTTGGCAGAGCACCGCCAAAATTTGCTCCAAAAGCGGTGGCGAACCGAGTGTGTGCAACTCGGCCGTGGGCTGCCGGGTATAGCTGCGCTGATCGGGCCACAGAAACAGATCGCAAGGCAAACGGGGCAAATCGCCGCCGAGGCATAATTCGCCCTTGATCACTTGTGCAAAATCAGTCGCATCGAGTTCCTGCTGAGCATCACCGGGCCGAAAGCACAACTGTAAGCAAGGAATCGTGCTGGGACCGCTGAGGCGGATCATCCCCCGGGCCGCGCCACCCGCGGCAGTGCCTATCGCGGCGATTGTGTCGGCCAGATCAGGGATCATGTGAGCTTGAGGCTTGTGGTCGGTCTGTCGTTGTCATCCCGAGGCGGGTTTCACGACCCGAGGGATCTAGGTTCAATTCGTGGTCGTATGGACGACGTGCGAAGGTGGAACCCAGATTCTTCAGTCGGCGAGCTTCCTTCAGAATGACGTTGATTAACGTTTCTTCTTCGGGCGGTTAGCGCCGCGATTAGCTTCGCCGTTCTTGGCGGTGGCACGAGGATGTTTCGCTTCGGTTGGCGGCACGGGAGTCAGAGCCACCGAAGTCGGCGCGGGCATGAGTTTGCGCTCGGCAATTCCCCACAGGCTCGAGGCGATGAAGTAAATGCACAACCCCGCAGCCACCTTGTAAAACAGAATTCCCATGAAGATCATCATGTATTTCATGATTTTCTGTTGCAGCGCAGCTTGCTCATTGGTTGGCTCGGGCATAAACATATTTTGTTGCACAATGAACAAACCGACCGTGACTAGCGGCAAGATATTGAGATAGGGGCCCAGCCCCAACATCCCCTCACCAGTGGTGATGAACGCCGGCATGATCGCCGACCAATTCCAAAACATGTCCGGGGCCGCCAGATCGGAGCACCATCGGATGGAGTCGCTAATCAGCGGCGCCTGACGCAATTCCACGTCCACCGCCAGAGCGCGATAAAGCCCCACGAAGATCGGCAATTGAATAAACATCGGCAAGCACCCGGCGAGCGGATTGATGTTGTACTTGCGATAAAGTTCCTGCATCGCCTGCGATTGTTTCTGAGGATCTTTGCCGTATTTTTCCTTGATCTTCTCCAGCTCCGGCTTCAGTTCCTGCATTCTGGCCATGCTTTGGGCCTGCTTGCGGCTGATGGGGAACATGCAGCTTCGCACTAGCATCGTGAGCATGATAATCGCGATGCCATAATTACCCACCCAACCATAGAACGTGTGCAACAGCCAGAGCATCCCGCGGGCGACCGCGCCGAACCAGCCGTAATACATCAAGTCGGCGAGGGTGTACTTGGGGTCGTTGGCCGCAACGTAATTGGCCAAAAGCTCCGGCCGCTTCGGGCCAGTGAACACGTTGTAGGCGTGAGCGAGCGTCTCGCCGGGCTGCAAGACGTTGGTCTTACTAATCAGCCGGCAAGTCACATTGGCATAGAGGCCGTCGCTGGAGCGTGCCTTTGGTTTCGGACTGAGCGAGATGGGGCGCGCGACTTCGAGCCACACTTCCTCGGGCGACTTTTTTAGCGGCAGCAGCATCGCAGCGAAATATTGGGCATCGACGCCCATAAAGGCCATCGAGCCCCCCTCGAAATCCTCACCGTCGCCATTGGCAATTGTGGTGGGAGGTTGCTCAACCGCTTCGCTGCCAAAGTATCGCCCCACCACGTCACGCAAGCCCGCCGTGCCCCAGTGGCGGCCAAATTTGCGGGCGTACCACCAACCCTCGATGGGAAGTCCATTCGGACCATCGAGTCGGTAGGCCAAGTCGACCGGCTTGGCACCAAGATTGTTAACTTGCACTTCCAATGTGAGGCCATAGCCGGGGTAGTTTTTGTTTTTTTGCTCGGTTGCGGGGATCGGCTCGAGTTTGTAACGCTTGATGAGCTCCAGCCGATATTGCGGCAACAGCTTGCGGAACGTGATGCTTTCAGTATCGCTTTCCGAGACTTCCCAATTCGTCTCACGCAGCTCAACACCATCGATTTCCGAGGCCTCGGGAAGTAGCTCCGTGGCCGCGGCAATCTTGTCTTCACCGATGCTCTGTAAGGTGAACAGGAATGACGGCACGTCGACGAATCCCGCGGGAAGCGTCTTGGTGCGCATCAACACATTTTCGCTTTCGGGACGGATGACTTCCAAGGGTCGCCTGCCGAGGGTCGCTTCGAGTTGCCGAGGAGCTTCGTCGCCGCGGGCGATGGAGAACAAAAATTTGGCCCTCGGTTTGCGGCGAGCAAGTAGCTCGGCGAATTGTTGAGCGGATTCAACCTTGACCGTGTCATTTTTCTCTTTGACCGACACGATGCGATCGCCGACTTCGACCCCCGCGATTGCGGCCGGAGTGCCGGGGCCGACAACTTGAACCAGCAAACCCCCGGCTGGGTCGGGCACTAACTCCAAGTGCCCGATGTATCCGCCACGATCCTGCAGATCGCGGAAGCGGGAATTGGCCAGCTCCACCCGCCGCACTCCCGCCCCCTGATTCGTGAAGGTGAACAGCAATCGGTAGGGTGAGTCGGGATCAACCGAGCCGAGCGTGAGATAAGTGAGCGAAGCTTCATTATCTTCGGGAAAGTCGGTGGCTTCTTCGACCGCTAGTTTTTCTGCGGGAACTTTGTCGGCATCGACGACGGGAGCAGCTTCCACGCCGGCTCCCTCCCCCGGCGGATCGGCGGCTTGCTGTTGTTCGGCTTTGGGGGCGAGCTTTTTGGGTGGGCGCGGCGGGGCCAAAAAGAGACTGTTGATTACCAGCACCGTAAAGGAAAGGATCAGAAACAGAATTACGCGACGTTGGTCCACTACCAGTTGATCTTTCTCGTTAAATAATTTTCGCTGGGCAAATCATGTCCTGCGATATCTAGGCTTCCAGGAGAAGTTGTGAGCAGCGACAAAGGTTTACGCCTTATTTCACGCAAACCGCCCCGCCCTTCTCAAAACTAATAGGCTCAGGCACCCAATTCCTGGCGGACATGCACCCGTTACCGGCCTTCCTTGATCCGGTCTCCCAGAAAGTTATCCAAGTCGGGAGTTTGATAGATTTTTTCCGCCGTCTTGTCTTTGTCGTAATCCACGCGGTGGAAGGTCAGCTTGTTGTCTTCTTGCACGATGTAACAGGAGCGGGGATCACCGTCGCGGGGTTGCCCCACCGAGCCGACGTTGATCATGAACTTTTCGTCACCACGGAATTCAAAGACAAAATTCGTCTGCTCAGGGGTGATAAATTCCAGGCTCGCCAAAAATATCCCTGGCACATGCGTATGGCCTTGGAAGCAGCCTTTGGTAATCAGGCCAAAAAGCTTTTCCATTTTCTTCTGATTGTAAATATCCTCGGGGAAGACATATTCATTCACAGGATTGCGCGGCGAACCGTGGACATACAACCAGGGATCATCGCGGTAGACCCGCGGCAATGTTCCCAGAAAATCCCAGCGGCGGTCAATTTGGTCGCGCGGTCCGGTGGAATTTTCCAATTGATTGCGGGTCCAAAAAATTGCTCGCTCGGCACCGCTGTTGAATCCCTCGGGGTCGAACATCGCGCCCTGGTCGTGATTGCCCAGCAGGCAGATCGACGACTTGTCGATCACCAGATCGAGACATTCACAGGGGTTCGGCCCGTAACCGATGATGTCGCCCAGGCAAAAAACTTCGTTGATGCCCTGGCTGGCAATATGGGCGAGCAC
>JBGTMM010000748.1:0-4849 GCA_041743635.1 Bythopirellula sp. | reverse complement strand
TCGAAGTCACCGTCCAGATAAAACAGGTTGGGCGCGCCAAACGTGTTGGTGATCGCGGTTCCATAGGCGACCCCTTGATTTGTGTGCACGTACAGGTCCGACTCGGCGGGATCATGGAATCCCCCGGATACGTGCCAATCGTCCACTCCGGTCGAACCGGACAGGGGATTGTCGGTGAGGTTTGAGATATGCCAATCTCCATATTCGCTTCCGGTTGAATTGCCCCAGCGTCCAAGGTACTCAATCTCATAGCCGAGGCCAAAGTAACTAGCTCCCGGCTCGATATTGGGATTATTGAAGAAAATCGGGTCTTCCGCGCCCACGTCGATAGGCTCACCAATAAATTCTTGGCCGAAGTTCACCTTGCCATAGAGACGACCATAGAGGGCCTCGCCATACTCGCCGAAAAAGCCTATCGAATCGATGATGTCCCAACCTTCTCTGCCGTCCGGATGATCGAGACCATTGTTGCCTACGTCGAGGTCCATGCCCAGTGACGGTACAACGCCACTATTGTTCTTAATCAGCATGACGGTGTAACCGCCACCCTCAAATTCACCCTGATTGCCGAGATCCCGAGCCCGAATTGAAGTTCCGAAACCTCCCGTGCCATTCGAGCCAAAGCCTGGACCGCCGCCGGAGTTCACCAAGTCGGTCGTACCAGCCGCCGGCGCCGAATACGTGTTGCCAATTTGACGAATCGTCAAGAACCCATTGGTTCCCATCGTGTAGGGAGCTTCCACGGCGGGAGTCAGCGGATCGTCTCCCAGGCAGAACATGTTCTCAATGAACCCCGCCGTGCCGAGGCGAGCCGAGGTATCTTCCGCTTCGATCATCAACAAAAACATGTTTTCCAGTGACGCACCCGCTGTTCCCCGCAGCTCAACAAACGCATCACGTTCGTCCAGCCCAGCACCGCCAGGATCGGAAAAAATCTCGTTGATATAAAACTCGCCGTTTGCTGAGTTTGACGTGACTGCGTTTATCGTCAGAGTGCTTATCAATAGAGCCAACATTCCTTGTGCCAACCCATGACTTGCCGCGCGTCCGACCTGCTTTTTGAAAGTCATTCTCCGTTCAATCATTCCAATCGCTCCAAAGTTGAGAGTTGAAGGTGTCGTTGTTACAGAGATGATAAAAAACAGCGCGCAGGAGTTGGTTAACTCTACGTGAAGTTTGTGTGTAGATTTGATGATTTGCTTGTGGCGAGAATTCTTTGTGATATTCTCAGGGCGATATCAAATCTCGAGACACAAAAGTTTCACTTAATGGAAGCTCGTATGACTACGCGGAACGGATGCAAACGCGGATTTACCTTGGTGGAATTGTTGGTGGTCATCGCGATCATCGGTGTGCTTGTGGCCTTGCTGCTCCCAGCGATTCAATCTGCCCGTGAGGCCGCGCGGCGCAGTGCCTGCGGCAACAATGTTAAGCAGATCGGCTTGGCGCTACTCAATTGTCACGATGTCATGCGGCAATTCCCCCGCGGGGCTTATACACATACGACTCTTGCGACTTCAGCTGCGAATCAAGATGGCTTGGGTTGGGCGACCAAGATTCTGCCCTACTTGGAACAGACTGCGGCCTACCAGCAAATTGTGAACAACAAAGTGCCGGGCTACGAAGGAAATCCTTGGAGAATCCCACCAGCCCCCGGTCGACAAGGGTTCTTCAAGGAGGCCGCTGCGGCTGGGCTGCTTCCCGTGCCGGGGGGTGATGCGAGTATCGACACGTTTCTTTGTCCTTCAGTGGATTTACCGCGTTATGTGCCAGATTTAGGGTATTTTCCTCTCTCCGGACTTTCGGGGAAAGGCCGTAATTTTGGCTATGGAACTTCGCACTATAAAGCGTCCAGAGGTCCCTCGGACCGCGGGATGTTTTGGCGGACAGCGGAAGGACTAAAGGCACCCAGCACCGACACACAAGCCGACTACAATGGCGATGGCGTGTTGGAAAACATTGTCAAAGAAGAAAGCCTTACGCGGATTCGCATGACGGATGTCATGGATGGTACCAGCCACACCATCGCAATCGGTGAGGCAGCTTATTTTCTGAGCTTTGCCGATTTTCCGATGTGGATGGGAACTTTTTTTGAAGATGGCAGCACGCTGTTCAAGACGATCAGCGCCATCAATTGCAATATGGCAGGCGCTTCTTTTCCTTTGGCGACTAAGGAAGAAGTTGAAAAATTTCCCAACGATGATTGTGCTTACAGTTGGCATCCCGGAGGGGCATTCTTTGGCTTTGTCGATGGCTCAGTGCATTTCTTGACCGAAGACCTTGATCTCACGACCTTCGCGATGCTCGGCGATCGCTACGACCAACAAATTCTTCGGCCCTATGACTGACCCTTCCTTACGACAAAGTATCGCCTTAGTCGTTGCCAGCCTGAGCATGGTCATTGTCTGCGTCGGCTGTGGCAGCAAGGTTCCTTATAATGTTGCCCCCGTGAGCGGCACGGTTACGCTTGATGGCCAGCCCCTCACCGGTGGCAAGGTGATGTTCGCTCCGATTGCTCAAGGAAACACCGCGAAAGCTGGCAAGCCCGGTTTTGGCCAGTTGAATGCCGATGGTACGTTCGTTATTTCCACTTACAGTGATGGCGACGGAGCCGTCGTCGGTATGCATTGGGTCAGCATTATGCGAAATTTGCAAATCACTGGCCCTGACCAACCTGCGCCAGAACCCTCTTCCATGCCCTTTGAGAGGTATAATCTACCCAAGCAGCAAACGGTGTCCGCGGAACAAGAAAATAAGTTGGATATCGCACTTACCTCGGCGATGCTTACCAATTAGTCGCTCAGCCGGACAGCCACGCTGTCCGTGAATTCCGGGAGCCAAATGTGCCACCTCTGAGAAATGCGCCCATCAAAAACGTCGCTCCCAACACCAGCGCACTCGGTTCCGGCACCACGCTGAAGCCCTGAAACCGCGAGCCATTCGGCAAGTCGTTCACCACAGGCACGTAGCCAGGCAGCAGCGTGCCGTAGTCCACTTCGCCATAAGTGATCTTGAACACAGCGCCCGCCTCAAAGCGGTAATTCAGATCGTACAGGTCATCTTCTTCGTCCGGGCAGAGGATCGGATTGGCGACCTGCAAGTCGGCCAAGTCGAAATTCTGGTCGTTGAGCTTCTCTTGCGCTTGGGAATCGAAAACAGAGAGGACTTGGCCATTGGGTAAGGTGATCGCGAAGAATTCGAGCGTTTCGTCTTTCACGCCGTCAAACAACAAATGCTGCAACACGCCGGGCCGATCGAACGAGAGCGTCACAAACTCTGCCGTGCCGGCCAAAGGCCCACTCCCCCCGATGATATTGATTTTGGTGATCCCGCGAGTGCTACCCGAATCCGCCGTCGCGCCCGCGGCAAGTCGATTGTCAATTCCGAGTCCCTGATCGTTGGTCTCGTTGAGCAGCGCGCCGAGGGGCCCCGCCGCGATCGTGGCCGTGAATAAATCTGCGGCAATCGTTCCCGTGGTCAGGCCCGTGAGCCCATGAACATTGTTGCCCAAAATGACGGTGGCTGCGGTTGCTTGGCTGCAAAGCGCAACTAAGCCGCAAGCCCCGAGGAATCGTGTGACACAGTCCATTGTTGAACCTCGGTAAGAAAGTTGCGAAAAAGGAAAAAGGGTGCCTCAGTCAGAGGATTGACCGAGACACCCCAAAAAGTCAGAGTTGCCGTTCTTAAGGATTGCTGCTACGGCAAAGATTACGGGCGACGGACCCCAAGGACCATCATCGCCAGCCCAGCCAGTACAACTGAGGAGGGTTCCGGCACGAAGGTCACACCCGAAACCATGCCAGGCGAACCAATCGCGGGAACATCTCCTTCGTCACCCCCAAAAACTTCGGTGGCAACGGCACCCGAAGCATTGCCGGGTAGACTGTACGCAGCGAGCACGACGTCCCAAGATTGACCGGGATTTAGTGTTCCCGATCCGGCGTAAGCCTCAAAGTCCACCTGGACCCCGTTTAAAAACAAGCTCGCACCGTCCGCAGGTTGGCCCAAACCAAGACCACTGCCGGCGGTGATGCCGATATTGTTCAGCTTTTGAGGTTTGACTGGATTCCAGACGTCGAAGAACTCTTGTTTGTCTGCCGCGTCAGCTTCCATCAAGACGATAACGGATTCGTTGGGGAGAATACTGGTGATGCCGGTGATCAAGGCCGAGTTGGCCAGAGATTGCGAATTGTCATCCGCACGTAAGGGTCCGTCTACCCCATCGACCCAAGGCATATCGCCGTAGTTGGTAACTTCGAACCAATCGACGGTAACATCAGGCCCCGCTTGTCCGGGCCAAATTTCGGTGATACGCAGGTCAATCACCGCCAGCGCTTGACTGGCCAGGCACAGCGTCATCGCTGCCGCGCATAGTAAGATTCTCATTAGCTTTTCGCTCCTATCGTGGTGAATCAAGGAAAAAATAGCTGGCCGAGGGACACAAGACCGACTGTGGGTTAAAGCGGGAGGCTCACTCAGCGTTCGTTCATTCACGGATGCGAATCAAGGGATGCTGCCCCTTCAGAACGCAGCCACATTCGGCCTTGCGTGTCCCTCAGCCAAACTGGCCGCAGCTTAGGGGGTGCGAGTGAAGAAAGCGTGAAGAACTTGTAGGTCTTGATCGAATTAACGAAATCTTTTTGCTGACCATTAAAAAGCCCCAATTCCGCAACGCCTGTGTTAACGCCGTATTAAGATTCCGCGAATGTGATGCAGCGAGCCGACCCAAGTTCGGGACGAGCCGGCTCGTCACCTTTAACAGTCGTAACGATTGCACCGCCTGGCGAAAATCTCTGCGGCCAACGCCCAAGAATTCGCCTTCCCATACGCTGATGTCACTGCTCTCGGC
>JBGTMM010000747.1:0-2619 GCA_041743635.1 Bythopirellula sp. | reverse complement strand
ATGCTCGGCATGCTAACCGATTCTAAATCTGGTTGCGACATCGTCGCCCTCCTCAATCTGTCCTTGTTGGAACTGGCGCAGAATGCGGGCCACGGCGCGATCGGGTTCGGTCTTGAGAATGACGGCCCGACCCAAATAACGATCGCCACGGAAAATCTCGACCGTGTGGGTTGGTTTCAGTCCGTCGTCGGCACCAATCGTGATTTCGATGAGTTGGCTGCCGGCGGTGCTTTGGGTGCTGCTCACAATGCCACGCACGCGGGGTACCACGGCGTCCGGATCGGTATTGGGATCGATCCCATTATCGTCGAGCAGGGCGGTTTTATTCCCCACTTCCTGGGCAAGCTGCGTGTTGCGCTCGCGGAGAGTCGTCAATTCGTTATCGGCCTGGTGCAAACCATCGGTCGCTTGCAGGGCGGTTGTGAAGGCGAGATCGCGCTGGGCTTGGTTGGTGCGAATTTCCTCGCGGAGCACGCCGACTTCACCGGTCAGCTTTTCGTTGTTGGCTTGGGTGGCAGCGACGGCTGCCGTGTTGGATCGTTCCAGTTGCGTAAGCTCGTCGAGTCGGCGTTGAATATCGATGTTTTGCGAAACCAATTGTTCGCGCTCAGTGGCGAGCTTGCTGGCTTCCTGTTTAGCGAACTCCACTTCGGCGGTAAGTTGGCCTTCGAGGCTATTCTTTTGGCTTTCGAGCTGTTGGTTCTGATTCTGGGCCGTTGAGAGCTGCGTTTTGAGGGCGTCGTAATCTTCTTTCCAGTTGCGATGGGTCGAATAGACCGCTAGCGAGGCAACCAGCAAAAAGATGGACGCAATGGCGGTGAGCCCGACTAGTATTTTGCCGAAGAAATTCATCGAATTCACTTCCTCATGGCCGCGTTTGTAACTTCGTTCAGTCGGCAAAGTTTTGGAAAAATTAAGGCAACGAGACCTTGCTCAAGTCCCAAATCTCAGCCAGCACAAGAGATAATTGCACTACTGGCAGTATAATCAGGGTGCGAAAAGAGTGTCAAACTTTCGCTTCACGCAAACCGAGTGAAGCCGCGGATTTCCGACCGGAATCTAAGGGTTCTACCGACAATTCTACGCCTGGGGCCGGTTAAGTGGCAAATTTCCACCTCCGAAGGGAAAAAATCATTCCGCTTCGCGGCCCAATTAAAACTCGGGGCGACGCAGGATTTCGCTGGCGATGATGGCCTGTCGCATTCCCGTGGGACTGCGGAGCAATGCCGCGATCTCGGCGGCGGCCTTGTTTTGGCGACGCTGTGGCTCGGCACGCTGCTGGCGTTGTTCAATGGCACCGATCTGATGCTGAAACTTTTGCTGCAAATGGGCCTCCAGCTTCTCGTCGGCCTGGCCGACCTGGGCACCCAAGGTGGCGACGTGTTGAGTGACGTCCGTGGTGCTCATGTGTTTGGACACCTGCTCCTGGATGCTTTCGCGTAGCGGTTCAAGTTCCAGCATGCTACGCGTGTCTTGTTCAACTTTCACGACTGCCGGCCGCTGGGAAACGACAACGGGACCCGTAGTTTGCTGCGGCTTCGGCTGCTCACCTTGGACTTTCCGTAGAAATTCTTCGACCTCATTCCGTAGTTTTTCCTCCAGGGTGCGGGGCTGCTGAGGAGGCGCGACCTGGTCCCGCGGCCGCATTCCCCGTGGCTGAGGCTGCGGAGGCTTATTCGGTTTGCCAGACATCAATTGGCCGAGAGCGTACAGAATGAACACGATCAGGGGGCCGACCCACTCGATCCAACCCGCGGCGATGATGGGGGCAATTTGATACATGATCCTTAGCCCCCGGCGCAAGCCGCGGGGTTGACAATCCATCGGCTGGCGCCGACGGCTATTTAAAAAATTCTATTCGCGGCGGGTGTTGCCGACGCCGGCGATGGATTCGCGCATGTCGGTGTCGGCCTGCACGTTCTTGAGCTTATAATAATCGAGAATCCCCAGTCGTCCGCTGCGGAACGCCTCGGCCATGGCCTTGGGGACTTCGGCCTCGGCTTCCACGAGTCGAGCCCGGTTTTCTTCCATCATGGCAATGTTTTCTTGCTCCTGCGAAACGGCCATCGCGCGGCGTCCCTCTGCGGCGGCACGGGCCACGCGCGTGTCGGCTTCGGCTTGGTCGGCTTGCAGGCGGGCCCCGATGTTGTCCCCCACGTCGATGTCGGCGATGTCTATCGACACGATTTCAAACGCCGTTTGCGAATCCAACTTGCGTGCCAGCACCGCTTTAGAAATCGTGTCGGGATTCTCCAGCACGTGGGCGTGAGTCACGGCCGAACCGATCGCGCTGACAATGCCTTCGCCCACCCGGGCGACGATGGTATCTTCCCCGGCCCCACCAATAAGCTGGTTGAGATTCGCGCGGACGGTGACCCGTGCTTTCACCTTGAGTTGAATGCCATTCTTGGCCACCGCGTCGAGAGTCGGGCGCTTCGATTGCCGCGCCGGGCAGTCGATCACCCGCGGATAAACGCTGGTTTGTACCGCTTGCGGTGGGGGATTGCAAGGTTGGGGGGTGTAGCACTTACCCCAGCGGTTCGTCATCGAAACCTTCGAGGCCCAGTTCGTCGAGCGGTTTGGAGAGCATGTCGGGCGAATTGCTGGTGATTTGCTCCG
>JBGTMM010000746.1:0-1751 GCA_041743635.1 Bythopirellula sp. | reverse complement strand
GATTCTCACCGCCCCCGGTGAGCGCGGGGGAGAAATTGAGAAATATCGCTGGGACATCGCCCGCGAGGAACAGTTCGAGCAGATCGCGGCGGTGATCGAAGGGCTTCATCCCGACGTGCTGAATCTTGTCGAAGTCGTCTCCCAGCAAGGCGTCGATAAGTTAGTTGAAATCTTGCACGAGAAAGGGCTGACCGATTACCGCGGCTACCATGTCGAGAATCACGACACCTTTTCGAAGCTGGACGTTGCGCTCATCAGCCGGATCGAGCCCGAGGTCATCGACGGTCAAAAGATTCGCATCTTTTACTCGGAGGAAAGCGATCCCACTTGGCGGCAAAGTTTCCAAGCTCCCGGCCGCGACGGTGGCACATTCACTTCCAATGCGTCGCTCGCGCGTCATGCGGTCTACATGCTCAATGTGGGGGGACACAAACTCGGCTTTCTGGGGCTGCACCTGAAATCGAATCCCAGCGACGAATATTCCAACGCCCAGCGCTCGGCCCAGACGGAGATTTGCCGACGGATATTGCGTTCGCAGATCGCCGGAAAAGGGTATCAGCCGATCGTGCTCGGCGACATCAACGACTTCGATCCCGACGTGCCCGATCAAGACGACAATCAGGACACCGTCACTGACGTGATTAAGAACCTGAAAGACTTTGACTCGGAGCGGCCGGGGCCTGAGTTGGTGAATGTTGCAAAGCTCATGCCGCGCAAATCTGATCGGTACACATGCTTTTGGGACCGCAATGAAAACGGTGCCAAGGACCCGTACGACGTGTTCTCCATGATCGACCATATTTTCTTACCGCCGGAATTGATGCCATTTGTGAAGCGGGCGTTTATTTTTCATGGTGTGCCGCTGGAGGCTTCGGACCACTATCCGGTTGTGGTCGACTTGGTCTTGCCGGAGCGTTAAGATAAGGCGAACCGCAGCGGTACTTGCCCATCACAATGAGGCGTGAAAGCGTTTTATGTCCCAATCCGTCGTCTCGCTGATCGATCATGCCGTTTTAGGTCCCACGCAAACCGACGCCGATTTGCGTGATGCCTGCGCGATGTGCGTCAAGGTCGGAACCGCGAGCGTCTGCGTGAAGCCTTACATGGTCCCGTTGGCGGCAGAATTGCTGGCGGGAAGTTCGGTGGTTCCTAGCACGGTCATCGGCTTTCCTCATGGAGGAGCAGTGATTGGCAGTAAAGCAATTGAAACAGAGATCCTATGTCGGGCCGGTGCGCGTGAAGTTGATATGGTGGTGAACATAGCAAAGGTCCTTGAAGAAGATTGGGACTATGTCTCCAAAGAGATTAGAGAAGTAGTAAAAATGGCTAACAATCAAGGAGCCATCACTAAAGTAATTTTCGAGACCGGCTTGATTCCGAACGACGCGCTAAAGATTCGACTCTGCGAAATTTGCGAGGCAGCAGGCGCAGCATTTGTTAAAACCAGCACGGGCTTTGGTTACGTGAAGGGGGCCGACGGCTCGATGCAGGCCACGGGTGCCACTGAACACGACATCAAGTTGATGCGAGAGCATGTCAGCGAGAAAGTGCAAGTCAAGGCATCGGGCGGAATCCGCAACTATGCCGACGCGGTAAAATTCATGCAACTGGGAGCCACGCGTCTCGGCACCAGCGGCACGCAAGCGATCTGGCAAGGCGAACAAGGCCAACACCCCGAAAACACGGCGGCTTATTAAGAGTTAACCACGAATAGAACGAATTACACGAATAAGAAAGAAACAGTAGGGAGC
>JBGTMM010000745.1:0-3241 GCA_041743635.1 Bythopirellula sp. | reverse complement strand
CTATGAATTCACTATGCGCTAATTCGGGAATCCCGGGATCAACATTTGTTTGTCAACTCCCCCGAGCTTTTCGCAGACTTCCACGCCCTTCATCGCCTTCTGATGCCAAGACATCCCCCATGCGCTCTTAATAGCTTGACCGCATTTATTCAAAGCTCTCGCCACAAAAAATAAACTCTGCGGCTCCAACTTCAAACAAATTGCGATTGAACTAACATTTATTCCAGACACACAGACACCGCCCGCTGAAGCGGGCTCGCCGGTGCGTCTAGAGAGTAACGCTCGAAATTTGATTCTTGTAATCTAAGGACAAAGGAGATTTGAGTCAGACCCCATTTACCCAATATCTTGGGTGCCCGGATCGCCGGCACCCTCTGCAAGAGGACCGACAACCTGAGCGGGTCTGATTCAAAAATCAGATGCCACTCTTACATTCAAAATCACCAAATTGTCAAAGATCGCCGGTTCACCGAGCGACTCCTAGCTTAGAAGCCGTCGCGCGAACCGTGGCCCTATCGGCCAAACCTAACCTTCAAACTACCGATCCGTTTCCCGAAGGAAGCTTTTCGACATTTTGAATGAACAGGAGACAGGAAGGCACAACCTTGGAATGCTGTACCTTACAGTCTCCCGGCCACTCAGGGGGAACTTCAAATAATACCAAGTTCGCCCGTGCTGTCAAAGGGGGTATTCGCCGGAATTCTCAGCTTTTCTGGGGCATTCTCTAGCGGAACGAGAATTCTATTGATAACTGGCTCAGGGACAAGTGGGCATCCAAAAAAACCGTTAGCCGGCATCGTCCCCGATGCCGTGTTACTCGCGCTCGAAGTACGCCCGAGCCCGCATACAGAGCCAGCCATTCGCCGCGGCGAGTGTCGCTAGCACGGCCAAATCCAGCCAGAGCATGAGCGGTTGCGACACTCCAGAGCCTGCGGAGAAAGCGTCGAAGAAAAAATGCACGCCTTGCATGAATCGCCCGCCGATGGCGGTCCACATCGAGGAGACCACGACACTCGCGCCGATGCAGAACGCCCGGCGATCACCCCGACCAAAAAACAAACCCACGATCAGCATACTCGTGGCGACAATCCAAATGAGACCGATCAACAGATGGCTGATTTCAACCGGCACGAGGACCGCGAAACCGCAAGCGATTGCGAAAGCCGTCATTGCGACAAACAATGTACCCAAACTGAATCGCATGCGTCTGGGAGATGTCGGCGATGTGTCCATGGGACGCGCATCATAGCATCGCTGTTCAGCATAGCCCAGGACACTTAGCCCACGGTCACGAGCTTTTGATTGCCACCCACAGCTTCTTGTGCCCGCTTGATAAACGTGTCGGCATCGTCCGCGGTTGCCACCGCGGCCACGCCGACGCTCACTTGCAAGGTGATCTTTGTTGAACCTAACGGTATCGAGCAACCAGCCAGCGCCGATTGAATACGGTTGCCGACGACCGCGGCCTCGCGGTCAGTGCTGCCCGGCAACATCACGACGAACTCTCCCGGCTGGGTGCGACCCAAGAGATCCATTTCACGTAGCGTCCCTCCGACAAATTGACTCACGCTGTCCAACAACAGATCGCTAATGGCGTCGCCAAATTCTCGCTCGAGGGCCTTGTATCCAACGACCTTCAAATACATCACCGTCAGGACATGGCCATAGCGATGGCTCTCGGAGATGCGTCGTTGCAACTCTGTCGCAAATACAGCTTGGTCGGGAAGCTGTTTGTGGAAAGCGATTTTCTCGCTTGCTGCCTTGATTTGGCCGGCATGATCCATGGGCAGACTACTTTCGCCGTCGTGCCAGAAACTGCAGTTACGCCCTGCCCCCTTAGCGCTATAGATCGCTTCGTCCGAGCGCCGGATTAGTCGAGCCGAATCATCGTTTTTGGCGATCTCAGCCACACCGATGCTCGCCGTCACGCTTAAGATTTTCCCTTCAAAATTTACCTTCGTCGCTTGGATAGCTTCACGAATCCGCTCCGCGGCAATTCGTGCCTGAGCAATTGTCGTGTTAGGCATTACTAAGCTGAATTCCTCGCCGCCGTAGCGGCAAGCCAAATCGGTTGACTTCGCGGATTTACCGAGCGTGGTAGCCACTTGTCGCAAAACTTCGTCGCCGGCTTGATGACCGTAGGTGTCGTTAAATTTCTTAAAGTGGTCGACGTCAAAGAGCAACAGGCACATGGGCCGACCTTCTTTGCGGAACCGCGCGACTCCTTTTTCCAAGCAATCGTCGAACGCTCGGCGGTTGGCCAATTTCGTGAGTGAGTCGGTGCGGGCTTCCGATTGTTGAGTCTTTAATTCTTCGGCCTGCGTTTGGATCTTATTCTCGGCATCCGCCAAGCGCGATTGCAGCTTCTCATTGGCCGACAGAATTTCCTGGAGCGCTTCGCTGACTTGATCCGTCGCATTTAAGGACTCGGGACGGATCGCGCCTAACCGGTCGGTAATGCCAGTCACCAACTTATTGTGGGCGCCTACGTCCGACGCCATGTGCGAGGCTAAGTCCTTCAACTGCTGGACCGCCATATCGGCTCGTTCAGCCTCGAGAGTGCTTTGTTCGCCAATCTGCTGATTGCTTTTTTCGTCGGTTCGCTCTTGAACGACGCCACTTGGACGCAGATACCAATACGCTCCCGCGACACCCACCAAAAATGCCACCAGTGCGAGCGTGGCATCCAGCAACATATATTGAATCGAAACGCCAAGCGGTAGTAACATCGGGTCCAATACTCCACGCTACTGGCAGCGGCTGTCGACGGTAGTCGTCGGACCAGTTCGGGACCGCTGTTTTGGCTCTTGTTCGTAGGGTCTAAGACGCTTGCCCCGCATTAAAATAGGTTGTGGGTGGTTCCTGTCAAACCATTCGCTTGAAGTTTGCATGGCCACTATTGCGGCTTGCACCCTTTCGTATCGTGCAAGTGTCATAACGATAACCCCCCGATCGGTTGTGGCGGCTGTAACGATTGGCTTTGACAGCTAAAGTTTCAGCGCATTTTACGCCACTTCGTACTGACGCCGAACGGGCAGTTCTCGGGCTAAGAAAAGGGCCGCCCGATCAAAGCCGAAAGAAACGGCGTGCCCCATGTTGCTATTTTCTCTTCCAAACGTTTCGTGCAATCACAACTACCACACGCCCACGGTTCGCTACCGTTCTGGTCGCGGCAGTTCTTGCGAGCGTGGGCATCTTTGATCACAATCTCGTCGAAATATTCTTGCCAGTAAGGTAGCTC
>JBGTMM010000744.1:0-4949 GCA_041743635.1 Bythopirellula sp. | reverse complement strand
CTGTTGTTGGAAATTGCCGACGAAGTCGGCGAACAGGAATCCATCGAAAAGCTGCACAAGCGTTATCGCGGCATCGAGCGGAATTGGGAACAATACAGCAACGATGAGTTGCTGGAAGATTTCCTCACCGCGCTGACCATGAGCTTTGACCCTCACAGCAGCTACATGTCGCCCAGCACGCTGGACAACTTCACGATTCAGATGCGATTGGAACTCGACGGCATTGGGGCCTCGCTCGAATCCAAATATGGTGAAACCATCGTGAAGGATCTGGTGTCCGGTGGTGCGGCTGATAAAGACGGTCGGCTTAAGAGAAACGACGTGATCGTTGGCGTGGGCCAAGCAACTGAAGGAGAATTTGTCGACATCGTCGACATGAAGATCAACGACGTCGTGCAAATGATTCGCGGCAAGCCGGGCACGATCGTCCGTTTGGAAGTGATCCCCGCCGACAAATCAGGCCGCAAAGTCTATGACATCACCCGCGCGCGGATTGAGCTTAAAGATAGCGAAGCGCGTAGTGAAGTCTTGGAGCGCCCTCTAAAGAAAGAGGCGCGGAAATCAGCCGACACGGCCACGGCGACGGTCCCCGCGGCCGATGAAACGCCTGTAGCACCCATTGGTGTTGAAAAGGTGGGGGTTGAGACGCCCGAGGCCGTGGAAGAGCCGACGGGAAAAATCGTCGAACAACGCGAAGGCCCCGACGGGTTGACTCGACGCATCGGCATCATCAGCCTGCCCAGCTTTTACATGGACATGGATGGTCGCCGTGCCGGTCGCACCGATTATAAAAGCACCACCCGCGACGTGCGTCGCTTGTTGGAAGAATTTAAAGAGCAGAAGGTCGACCTGGTGGTGATGGACCTCCGTTTTAACGGCGGTGGTTCGCTCCCGGAATCGGTTGAGGTCACGGGCTTGTTCATCGACAAAGGCCCCGTGGTGCAAGTGAAGGGTCCGGACGGCCGCGTGTCGCCCTATCCCGACGAAGAAGCCGGCGAAGTTTGGTCAGGACCACTGGTCGTGTTAATTAACCGCTTCAGCGCGAGTGCAAGTGAAATCTTCGCCGGGGCGATCCAGGATTACGGGCGAGGGATCGTCATCGGCGACAAGTCCACGCACGGCAAGGGAACCGTCCAGCAGTTGTTCGACTTGAGCCAACAGCTCTTTCCCCTGGGCGAAGGTCCCAATTTGGGGGCGCTCAAAATGACCATCCAGCAGTTCTATCGCCCCAGCGGTGACAGCACCCAGAATCGCGGAGTCGTTTCCGACATCGAACTTCCTTACCGCACAAGCTACTGGGAAGGAATCGGCGAGGCGGACCTCGATTATGCTTTAAAGTTCGATCAAGTCGCGCCCCAGCCACACGACAACTATCGGCAAGCCACGAAGCACTTGGTCGACCAACTGCGTGGGCGTTCCGCGGGTCGTGTTGCCCAGGATGAGTTCTTTACCAAGGAACAAGAGAAGATCAAGGAGTTAGTCAGGCGGCAACAGGAGCCAACGGTCACGCTAAACAAGGAGAAATTCCTGGCTGAGCGTGAAGCGGTCAATTCCGAGAAGGATCAGGAAGAGATGTTCGAGGACTTACAGGACAATGACCGGCCGGTCTTCCCGCCGACGCCGTATAATGAGGAAGTGATTTCGATCTCGCTGGATTATCTCGATTTGCTCGATCACAAAAGCGTCGCCGCCACTCCCTAGAAAGAACCTAGCCGGTGAGCCACGCTCACCGCTGTATTCCTAGCCGGTGAGCCACGCTCACCGGGCCCGGACGGCGTAGCCGTCCGGCTGGGCTCTAGCTTAACGCAATACTCAACCCGTCGTAGGCGAGTTCCACGCCCGGCGGGAGTTCTGCGCTGGTGGCCTCATGTTCCAGGTCGTGCGAGATGTGCGTAAGCAAGGTTCGTCGTGGCGCGAGTTCCGCCGCGACGGCCAGCGATTCGTCCAGGCTAAAATGCGTCGCGTGCGGCTCGCGGCGGAGGCAATCGAGGATCAACACATCTAAGTCCCGCAGCTTTTCCATGCTCTCGGTGGGAATCGCATTCGTGTCGGTGCAATAGGCCACATTGCCAAAGCGAAAACCGAGCACTTGGCAATACGAACCATGAGCCAATCGCACGGGCACGACTTGGGTTCCCAACACCGAAAACGGTTCCAAGAGGATGTGCTTCATCAAAAGTTGCGGCACGGCCCCGTGATGGAGCGTCGATGCATCGCCGAACGCATAGTCAAACGATTTGCGAATGCGATTCTCCACCGGCGTTTCGCAATACAGCGGCACGGGCCCGCCGAGATAAAACTGCATGAGCCGCAGGTCATCTAGCCCGAAGATATGGTCGGCGTGTTCGTGGGTATAAAGCACGGCGTGGACAATGCCGATCTTCTCGCGCAAGAGCTGCATCCGCAGCTCGGGCGGGGTGTCAATCAGCAAATTTCCACCGGGCAGTCCCAAAACCAAACCGCACCGCGTGCGGTTGTTGCGCGGATCGGTGCTCGTGCAGGTTGCGCAGCCGCAGCCTATCGCCGGCACGCCCACCGAAGTGCCGGTGCCCAGAAAGACAAGCTGCCCACAAATATCACGGCTAACGGGCAAACGCGACAAAATCGGGTCCCTATCAAAGAAAGTTGGCGAACCGGCAATTCTATGCTTATTCCGCCGGTTCGTGCGACAGGCGGACCAACTTTTCGAGCAAATCGGCGGCCGCGCTGCTGTCGATTGAACTGGCTGCCACGGTGGCAGCATCGCGTGGATTCTCCGCGTGTCCCACGACCAACAATCCCGCCGCCGCGTTGAGCAGCACGATATCGCGCGCCGCACCGAACTGCCCGGCCAAGACAGCACGCACTAACTTCACACTCTCCTCGGGATCCGCGATGTTGATCGCATCGAGCGGCGCGCGGGGGATGCCAAAATCTTCCGGCTCCCAAGCGAACTCCCGTTCTCCTGAGGGTGTGACTTCCGTAACCAAGGTGGTCCCCGCCAACGTCACTTCACCCAAGCCATCTTTGCCACTTACGACGAACGAGCGTTTTGTGCCCAACATTCGCAACGCCGAGGCGATCAGCGGGCGCGTCTCGGGACGCCCCACGCCGAGCAGTTGATACTGCGCCGCAGCCGGATTGGCGAGTGGTCCCAGCAAATTGAAAATCGTGCGAATCCCCCACTGCTTCCGCACGGCCGAGACGTTTTTCATCGCCGGGTGCATCAGCGGGGCAAAGCAAAAGCAAATGCCCAACTCGTTGAGACAACGCTCGACTTGCGGAACATTGGCCGAGATATTCACGCCCAGCCCAGCCAACACGTCCGCTGAGCCGCTGCGGCTGGTGACGCTGCGATTGCCATGCTTGGCAACCGGCACGCCGGCTGCGGCGATCACAAGCGCGGAGGTCGTGCTGATGTTGAACGTCGTGCTGCCGCCACCCCCCGTGCCGCAGGTGTCAAGCAATTTCTCGTGTCGGCTGAGGATCGGCGTCATGTTGGCCCGCATGGCCGTCGCGGCACCGGCAAGCTCAGCCACCGTTTCGCCCTTGGCACTCAGTGCGGTGAGAAACAGCCCCATTTGCCCCTCGCTGCATCCGCCGGTCATGATCTGGCCTATCGCAACCTTCATTTGCTCGGCCGTGAGGTCCTCCCCGGCCGCTACCAAGCCCAACAACGAATCAAAACTGTCTGGCATCTTGGGCTGGTCTTGGCTGGTTGTTTCTTTGACCACGGAATTCTAGAATGCCTGGGCGATGGTGGTTCTTTTCGGTTCACTGGGCTGGTTCAAGCACTCAATTTTGGCAAGAGAAGGGTACTTCTCCTAGGGCTTTGTCCCAAAACTTCAAGGACAACTCGAACTGAGCCGTTGGCGCTAGCCACGGATGCATCGTCGCTGGCAATTCATCCAAATAACCCGACGCTAGCGCGTTCGGCTCGCTTTTTGAGACATGCTGCCAAATGGCTAGAAAAGTCATTCTCGACGTGGATCCTGGCGTGGCCGACGCGGTGGCCATGTGCATGGCGTTGTTCGATCCACGGCTGGAAGTCGTTGCCGCGACGGCCACGGGGGGGAATGTCGCCCCTGAGCAAGCCACCCGCAATGTGCAAGCCCTGATCGAGCAACTCGACCCGCGACGTTGGCCCCGCATCGGCTCGGCCGATCCCGATCAACTGCTCATCACCGACAGCCGCGAATTTTGGGGCGAGGACGGCCTTTGCGGCGCTGACTTCCGCGTGGCTGAGTTGCATCACCGGCACTCTTCCGTGAAATTGATTTCCGACGAACTGAAAGCGTCCCCCGGCGAGATTACCATCGTTGCCTGCGGCCCTTTGAGCAACATCGCCACAGCGATCCAACGCGAGCCCGATTTGGCCTCGCTCGTTGGTCATTTGATTATCGTGGGGGGAACCCTGGACGGGCCGGGCAACGTGACTCCCGCCGCTGAATTTAACGTCTACTGCGATGCTGAAGCGGCCCGAACTGTTTTCTTGGCTCCGATGACGATGACGCTGCTGCCGCTGGACATCAGTTCCAAGATCGTTTTGCGGTACGACGCGCTGGAACAGTTGCCCAAATCGACGACTCGCTTGGGCCGAGTGCTGCGAGCCATCTTGCCGGGAGCATTCATGGCTTCGCATCAACGCTTGGGCGTTGAAGGACTGGTCGTTCCCGAGGCCGTCGCGATTGCCGCACTTCTGCATCCCGAGTTGATGACCACCGAGCGTAAACACTGTGACGTCGAACTGAGCGGCGAGCTTACCCGGGGAGCAACGGTGATCGATCGTCGTCGCGTAACGCCACTACGGCCGAATATGGACGTGGTAACCGATATCAACATTGCGGCCACGATCGATTGCATTCTCAGGGGATTGCAAAACGCTCAATAAAACGACTCGGGCCCCAAACTATTCAGGCTGAGTCGTGTTGGGATCGGTCCAGCGTACGATGTCGACGAAGGTCGTCATT
>JBGTMM010000743.1:0-7280 GCA_041743635.1 Bythopirellula sp. | reverse complement strand
CTCGAAAACAATCAAACTCAACTGCTGGCGGCGATCTTCACCTACGGACTGCTGGTCCGCTACAACCATCGCAAAGGCTATGAAAATGGACAAATACGTTGGATCATGGATTCATTATGAATTCCCGGACACCCTCAAATAGTTAGGAATCAAATGGTCCTCTTGGAAGTTGCCGTCGAACGTCCGCATCGTTGGGATGTCCCCTTTGGGGAGGCGATGCGCGAGGAGGATGTTGAGCAATTGTTGGACTTGCCGCCGTTTTGCGACATGGAAGCGGCCGCGTTTCCCTCAGTGCTCCCCCTGCACGAGATTCTCAAGAACGACACGCGGATCAATCATTATCCCGACGGGGCGATCGTGGTCCGTGAAGGGGATTATGGCAACAGCGCGTTTCTCGTGGTGCGTGGAAATGTGCAAGTCGTCCTCTCAGGGCTCGACCCCGCGGTGCTCGGTCGACAAAAGGGAGAAAAACGCGGGTTTTTGCGGTCGCTCGTGCGAATGTGGCGCAGCCCCGACCTGCCTGAAGTGCGCAAACAAATTCGCTCGCAGCCTGCTCTGGTGAGCGACGATAGCGCTGACGTCGATGACCTCACGCAAACGCGCGTCTTCCTACAGGATGTGCCCCGCATTTTGGGCGATGCACGGACTGTGACGCTCAAGCCGGGCGAGATCTTTGGCGAACTCGCCGCGCTCACCCGCACGCCACGCTCGGCAACGGTCCTCGCGCAAGGGGATGCTTGGCTGCTGGAAATCCGTTGGCAGGGCCTCCGCGACATGATGAGCCGCACCCCCGCGCTCCGCCTGCATATTGAAGCGCTCTATCGTGAAAACAGTTTGCGCGTGCATCTGCGCGAAACACCGCTCTTAGCGCAACTTCCGCCCGAAGCCTTGGAAGCCGTCGCCGCCGCCACTCAGTTTGAAACCCTTGGCAACTTTGATTGGCAAGCGACGTTCGATTCCTCGCGGCGGATGATGCCCGAGGCGATTATTGCCGAGCCATTGATCGCCGAGGAAGGCTCGGTTTGCGACGGCATTTTGCTTGTGCGGTCCGGCTTTGCACGATTGAGCCATCATTTTGGGCATGGCCACCGCACGATCGCTTATCTCGGCAAGGGGCAGGTGTATGGTCTCGCCGAGGCGATTCGTTCCGCGCAGGATGGTGAGCCCGTTGCCATGAACAACTCGCTCCGGGCGCTCGGTTACGTCGATTTGCTGCGGATACCACAGGCGATTCTCCAGCAGCATGTGTTCCCCCATTTTTCCCGGGAAGCGCTCACTCAGGTGGCCGCCAAAACTGCCAACTACGGCAGGCAAAACTCAAGCACTGAACCGGAGCCGGAAATCGAAACGCCGCTGTTGGAATTCCTGGTCGAACGGCGTTTGATGAACGGCATTGAAGCGATGTTGATCGACCTCGATCGCTGTACTCGCTGCGATGACTGTGTTCGCGCGTGCGCCGCCACGCACGACAACAATCCACGCTTCGTCCGCGAGGGTCAACGCCACGGGCCGTTCATGATCGCCCAGGCTTGCATGCACTGTACCGACCCCGTGTGCATGATCGGCTGCCCCACCGGCGCGATCGGCCGCGACACGGCGAGCGGCGTGGTACGGATCAACGATCTTACCTGCATCGGTTGCAGCACCTGCGCGAACAGTTGCCCGTACAACAACATCCAAATGGTCGAAGTCCGCGATTCCTCGGGTGCGATCATCGTAGACCAGCTCACGCAGCAACCAATTCACAAAGCGACCAAGTGCGACCTCTGCGCCGATCAGGTGGGCGGCCCCGCATGTCAGCGAGCCTGTCCCCACGACGCCCTCGTGCGCATGGACTTGGGCAACCTGGGCGAACTTTCCGCTTGGGTGAACCGCTGACGCACCTCGAATTCGGTTCTCGCCCTTCGCAGTCTTTGGCGAACAGGGTAGTCTGGTACTACTGTGCAACGTCCAGAGTATTTGGCCACGGACGAAACACGGATTAAACACGGATATTAGGACATTAAAACGACTTTTGTCCCCGACAAAGGCTTCCTTCTGAGGGCTCCCAATTATCCGTGTTTCATCCGTGAAGATCCGTGGCTGATATTCGAACTCTTATTGCGGATCCCGCGCAGTTGGATTGGGTGGCAGGATCAATTTCTCATCGGGATCATTATCGCGAGTGCCATGAAGTCGTTCGCCAGTCGGAGACTGCGGAGTAGCACGTTGACCATTGTCGCGGCGGCGGCCGTGGTCGCTTATGCTTGGTGGGCCAGGTTGCGGTTGGGCCGGCCAGATTTTCTGACCGGCTATTTGCTTCTGGGCATGATCGTGTTCCTCGCGCTTTACAACCTGCGCAAGAAGCTGCCGATTGTTTCGTGGACCACCTCGGCCGGTTGGTTACAGGCGCATATTTATATTGGCCTCGCCACCGCAGTGGTGTTCGGCACGCACGTCGCTTGGCGGTTTCCACAGGGATGGCTCGAAGAGACACTCGCCACGCTTTATGCGGCCACCTTTGTCAGTGGATTGTTGGGACTTTATTGGACCCGCACCGTGCCGATGCAATTAGCGCGCGTCAGCGAGGAATTCCTTTACGAACGAATCCCCGCGCTCCGGCACCAAGTCCAGCAAACGGCGCAGCAAGTCGTGCTCGAAACGGTCCGCGCCACGGGGAGCGATACCCTCGGCAATTTTTTCACAAGCCGTTTGCAGGGCTATCTGGAAAAATCGCGGGGGTGGTCTTACTGGCTCAAACCGTCGAGCAAATTGCGCAAGCGATTACTCGCGGAGCTGACCGAAGTGACTCGGTATCTCTCGGAACCAGAGCGCAAGGCGAGCGAGCAGTTGTTTTCGTTGATTCGCCGCCGGGATGATTTGGATTTTCATGCCGCGATGCAGTGGCGGCTGAAGGCTTGGCTGTTCGTGCATATTGGGCTCACCTATCCACTGGTACTGTTGGCCTGTTTGCACAGTTGGCTCGCGCATCTTTTTGACGGAGGCGCGCCGTGAGAGAGCCGCTCAAGCTGGAGCAAGGCGACACCTACGAGCGGCCCAATCAAGCGTGGGTTTGCGGGCTTGCCGAAGAGGGGCCGACCTGCCCGTTGGGACCAACTGCGCGGGGGGGCTGTTCGCATGCCATCGCGTGTCATCCCGTGCTTGATGGGGATCGTTGGACCTGCAATCGCTCTCCCTTGCGCGGCGGGCCCTGCGAGACGGGACCCACGCCCGACGGCGAGTGTTGTTTGCAGTACACTTGCACGCCGGTAAGGTCGCTGCGATCAAAGCGCGGACGATTTGTCTGGGCAATGACGCTCGCCACGCTCGGTGGCTTGTGCCTTATCTTGAGCAGCAATTGGCGAAAAGAATTTGTTGCCCCTGGGGCGCTTTCCGTGCATCATGCGCATATGGTGGCTCGGGGGGGCGAACAATCGCAACGCTGCGCGAGCTGTCACGCCGCCGGCAACCAGTCGGCATTTGAGTGGTTGTCGCATGCCTGGGAACCGCAACTCGCGCTGCCAACGCAAAGCACGCTCTGTTTGGAATGTCATCAAAAAGAAATTCCCGTCGAGACCGCGCTGCTCGCACACGGTGTTGATCCCCAGGTTTTGTTGGCAAATCACGAACAGCATCTGGAATCGCGGCGTGTTGATCCGTCGGCCGAGTTTGTGTGCAGCACCTGTCACCGCGAGCATCATGGGGCGACTCACGATCTCACGCACATGAGCGACGCAGCCTGCCAAGCCTGTCACCGCGAGCAATTCCACAGCTTTGCCGCCGATCACCCGGAGTTTGCCGGTTGGCCCACCGAGCGCCGCACGCGGATTGCGTTTGACCATGCCACGCATCAGGCTAAGCATTTTCCAGCCGAGAAACAGGAATTCGCGTGTGCGACGTGCCATCACCAAAACGAAGCGGGGTTCCAAACAACGCTCGGTTACGAAGTGAGTTGTGCCAAGTGCCATGACGGCGATCTCGAAACAAGCTGGGAAGCTGGCGTGCCGTTTGTGAGTTTGCCGATCATCGATACCGACTCCTTGAGTAACGAGGGGCACGATGTGGGCAGTTGGCCGGAGCAGGCGACCGGCGATTTTGATGGGGCATTGCCGCTGGTGACGAAGTTTCTCTTGCTCAGCGACGACAAGGCGGCCCAAGGAATTCAACTCCTGGAGTCAGATTTTGATTTTTACGATGTCGACGCCAACGACCCGATCCAACTTAAAGCGGCCGCCGACGTGATCGCGGCGCTCAAAAAGTTGACCGACGATCTCTCGGCCCAGGGCCACGCAGCCATTTGCGAACGGCTGGAAAAAATTCTCGGCCGCAATATCTCAGCCGCGGAGTTGGCCGATTCGGTGGCGCATCTCTCAGCCGAAGACATGGCAGCGATTAGCAAACTTTGGTTTGCCGCGGAGCCACCGGATTCTGAGTCCGGGCAGACCGATGAAAAAGCACGCCTGAGCGGCGGGGGCTGGAGCCGCGATGACGAAACCTTTGTGCTTCGCTTCCGGCCGACGGGTCATGCCGATCCTTGGCTGAGGACGTGGATCGACTTGTTGGCCGAAGCAACACGCGGACCGCGGCAAAAAGTGGCCGAGAGTTTGCTGCTGCAAATGATGCAACCCACCGCAGCGGGTTTGTGTGGAAGTTGCCACAGCGTGGATCGCACGGCCAGCGGTTCGCTCGCAGTTAATTGGCAAGCCCTGCAAGTCCCCAGCCCAGGTGCGAACTTTACAGTGTTCTCGCACGCGCCGCATATCTTGCAAACAGAACTTGCTGATTGCACGGTGTGCCACCGGATCAACGAATCAACCGCAGTGATGAAGACATATAAAGAACAGGACTCACAGAAATTCTCGGCGGGATTTCATGCCCTCACGAAGCAAGATTGCGCGACCTGCCATAAACAGGGCGCGGCGGGCGACAGTTGCACTCAATGCCACCGCTATCACGCGACAAAGAATTTTTGAGCCTATCGCAAGAAGTAAAGGACCCTCCCCTAGCCCCTCCCTAAAAGGGAGGGGGAATATACTATTTCTTTGGCAGTGCTCGCACGGCTCCCGTCGTGATGCCGCCATCGACGAGCAGGGTTTGCCCCGTGACATAGCAACTTGCTTCCGAGGCGAGAAACAACAGTGCTCCATCAAGATCATGGGGTTGACCAGGTCGTTTGAGGGGAATGCGGTCGACAAGATAATCGACCCACTCCTGGTTATCGTAAAGCGCTGAGTTCTGCGCGGTCTTGAACCAACCGGGGGCGAGGCAATTGACCGTGATGCCAAGCGGCCCCCAATCATCGGCGAGGCTCATTGTGAGTTGCTTGATACCGCCGCGACTCGCACCGTACGGCCCCAGCCCTGCGTAGCCGTTGACCGCGGTGACCGAGCCAATGTTGATGATGCGGCCCGCGTGGCGGGGAATCATATGCCGAGCCACCGCTTGCGCGACGAAAAATGATCCCCGCAGGTTGGTGTCGAGGATCGTGTTCCAATCGTCCCACGTCACGTCCAAGGCGGGCTTGCGGATGTTGCAGCCCGCATTGTTCACGAGAATATCAATCTGACCAAACGCATCATGCGCGGCCGCAACTATCCGTTGGATGCTATCGTAATTCGTAACGTCGAGTTCGAGTGGCAATACCCTGCGACCCGTGGCGGAAAGTTCATGTTGGAATGGTTTGAGCGCGGCGAGAGTTCGGCTGGTAATTACCAAATCGGCGCCTGCGCTAGCTAGCGCTCGCGAAAAATATTGTCCCAGGCCACGACTCGCGCCCGTGACAATCGCCACTTTGCCGCTGAGATCGAACAGATAGCTGGGCATCTTGTCGCTCATGGTTGAAGGATCACTTTCATCAGATCCGTCTCGCCATGGTGAAGTCGCGTAAACCAGTCTACCCCTTCCGCAAGCGGTGCGACGGCCGAGATCAACGGGGCCACCTGCACGGCACCCGAAGCGATCAATTCCAAGCACTCGGGATATTCGCCACTTGAAGCGCATGTCCCCCGCAAGGAAAGTTCGCGCGTGACCACGGCTTGCAGCGGCAGTGCAACCTCTACGGCCAAGTTGCCCACCAGTGTCACCGTGCCCCCCCGACGTACCGCATGAATGGCCGTTTGCACCGTGGGGGTAATTCCTACGACTTCGAAGGCGTGGTCGAATTCCTTCCCCTCATTCGCGGCAAGGAATTCATCGAGCGTGTTTTCGCCACCAGCAAGAATTGTCGTGTCAGCCCCTAACTCGCGGGCGAGCTGCAAACGACTTTCGCTTTGATCGACCGCCACGATCCGCGCGGCACCATAATGCTTGAGCACTTGCAAGACCAGCAGACCAATCATGCCTGTGCCGACGACGATCGCCGTCTCGCCGCGCTTGAGTTCCGAGCGTCTGACGGCATGGACAGCAATCGAAACCGCTTCCACCAGCGCGGCATGTTCAAAGGCGAGCGAATCCGGCAAGCGATATAAAATTCGCTCGGGAAGCGCCACCAACTCGGCGAATGCGCCGTGCCGACGATATTCGCCACAGGAAACGCCGAGCACCTGGCGATTGTCGCAGAGGTTCACCGCGCAGCGCTGGCAAAAGTCACAGGCTCCGCAAGAAACCGTGGAATCGAAAGTAATCCGATCACCAACGCGAAATTTGGTGACGTCACTGCCGACGGTTTCAATCACTCCTGCGGCCTCATGCCCCATAATGAGTGGGGGGACACGTCGGCCCGTCGAGCCGTCGTAGCCGTGAATGTCGCTGCCGCAAATCCCGCACGCCGCCACGCGAACCAGCACGCCGTCATTCGCGCACTCGGGTTCCGGCACGTCGGTATAGGTAAGTTTGCTCGGCGCGGTGAGCAACAGGGCTTTCATGAACGATGACTCACCTGAAAAAAAATGAGAATTGCCGGGTTCTGTTAGAGTCTGCGGCTCAGTATAAACGTGGCGGCAACACCTTGCTAGCAGTCGGTAATCTTTTCGCGATCCGTTCCACCCTCAAGGTCGTCACGCTGGGCACCGATACTAAGACAGGAGGGCGGTGTGCGACCACCCGTCGTGCTAGCACGCGCTGGCCATCTTTTCCCATCGCACGAGGGTGTTCACGTGACTATTCTCCGACGAACCGACACGGCGATAGGCGAAAACCTCGCCATGCAGCGCGTGAAACTGTTGGCCGAGTTGCCGCATATTGGCGTAGCTCCCATTGTGTCTCCCGCGAAGAGCGTGTCTGAAACCGAAGCGCCATCCCATTCTGCTCGAGCCGTGAAGTCAACGCATCCTGCATTCGCCGAGTTGTCCGAATTGCCAGAA
>JBGTMM010000742.1:0-3330 GCA_041743635.1 Bythopirellula sp. | reverse complement strand
GCGGGTAATACGTGCCGCCGTAGAAGGGGCGCAGGTCGGGGGTCAGAAAGACCGACATCGGCCAGCCGCCATGCTGGGTCATCAACTGCACGGCGTTCATGTAGATCTGATCCAGGTCGGGGCGTTCTTCGCGATCGACCTTGATGTTCACGAACAGGTCGTTCATCACCCGTGCAATGTCTGCGTTCTCAAAACTCTCGTGCTCCATCACGTGGCACCAGTGGCAGGCCGAGTAGCCGATGGAAAGGAAGATCGGCTTGTCCTCCGCCTTCGCCCGCTCAAGCGCCTCAAGATTCTGAACCTGGGGCTTTGACCTTTAGGAAACTCACGATGGCTAACCGGCTCGCTCGCGAAACCAGCCCCTATCTCAAGCAGCACCAGGACAACCCCGTGGATTGGTACCCGTGGGCGACCGAGGCACTGGAGCGTGCGAAACGCGAAGCCAAGCCAATATTCTTGTCCATTGGTTACTCGGCGTGCCATTGGTGCCACGTCATGGAGCACGAAAGTTTTGAGAACGACGAAATCGCGCGTGAACTTAACGCGCATTTTGTGTGCATCAAAGTTGATCGGGAAGAACGCCCCGACCTCGATCAGATTTACATGAACGCCGTGCAGATGCTCACCGGCCGCGGGGGCTGGCCGATGAGCGTGTTTCTCGCGCCCGATTTGAAGCCGTTTTATGGTGGGACTTACTGGCCACCGGAGCCACGGCACGGCATGCCGGGCTTCGACCAAGTGATCGCCGCGGTTGCCAAAGCCTGGAAAGAAAATCGTGAAGGGGTGCTGGAAACTTCCGAGCGATTGACGAATGAGTTGGCACGCGTCTCACAACAAAACGAATCGGGCGGTGAACTGTCGGAAACCCTGCTCACGAATGCAGTGACCCATTTTCGGCAAACTTACGATCGCACTTACGGCGGATTTGGCGGGGCACCCAAATTTCCCGCGCCCATGTCGCTACGGTTGTTGATGCGGCAGTGGCATCGTCACCAAGACAAGTTCGCGCTCGACATGGTGACGGGAACTCTCGACTGCATGGCGGCGGGGGGGATCTACGATCATCTAGGCGGCGGCTTTGCACGCTATTCAGTCGATGCGCGTTGGCTTGTGCCACATTTTGAAAAAATGCTGTACGACAACGCACAACTCGTGGTCGCGTATCTCGAAGCCTTTCAAATCACCGGCAACGAGGAGTATGAACGGATAATACGCGAGACGTTGGACTATGTGCAGCGCGACATGACTGATCCGGCGGGCGGATTTTATAGCACCGAAGACGCCGACAGCGAAGGGGTCGAGGGGAAGTTTTACACATGGACGCCGGCGCAACTTGTCGAAGTGCTCGGCGAGTCGGCCGCTACGACCTTTGCCAAGGTTTACGATGTGAGTGAGACGGGCAACTTTGAGGAGGCGAACATACTTAACTTGCCTAAGACCATCGCTCAACAAGCACAACTGCTCGGCCGTGATCCGCAGGAACTGCGTGCGGAGCTTGCCGACAGCAGGAAAAAATTGTTCGCGGCGCGTGAACAGAGAATTCATCCCCATAAGGACGACAAAGTCATCACGGCTTGGAACGGTCTTATGATAGAAGCCTTCGCCATGGCGGGAGCAGTGCTTTCCGAACCACGCTACTTGGCCGCGGCACGTCGTGCGGCACATTTCATTCAAGATAAACTCCGTCGGGCTAATGGCCGCCTCATCCACACTTGGAGGAATGGACAAGCCAAGGTCGAAGCGTATCTCGACGATTATACGTATCTCGCTTGTGGATTGATTGCGTTATACGAAGCGACTGGTGAATCGCACTACCTCGAACAAGCAATTGCGGATATCGAAGTCGTGCTCACGCGATTTGCTGAAGCAGCGGTGGGGGGCTTCTTCTACACGGCGGACGACCAGGAACAATTGCTCGTGCGGAACAGAGAATTCGCCGACAATGCGGTCCCCAGTGGCAATGCCATGGCTGCGTTAGCGCTGGTCAAGCTGGCGAAACTTACTGGCCGGGAGCGATATCTTGCCGCTGCGGAACAAACGATGCAGGCCTGTGTGGAGTTGATGAGGCGCTATCCGTCAGGGACGGCGCAGATGTTGCAAGCCGTTGATTTGTTTTTGGGGCCAACGTATGAAGTGGTGTTTTCTGGTGACAAGGGAACCGAATCGCGCGAGGTGCTGAAGGATTTCCAACGGAGGTTCTTGCCGAACAAGGTGCTGGCGTTTTCCCAGGGCGAATCACCGGCAGCGCTGGTCGATTTGCTGCAAGGAAAATCGATGCTCGGCGGCGTGCCGACGCTATACGTTTGCGAAGGATTTACGTGCCAAGCCCCCGCGCAAGGTAAGAAAGAAATCGCCCACGCGCTGGAAGGCTTGATGTCTCAATTCTAGCCGTCGGCGCAAGCCGATGGTCCCAATCGCGCAAAAACCACCGGCTTGCGCCGGCGGCTATTGTGATGTTACAGTTCGCGTATCCTTAGATTGCGGAACTTGTAAGTGGCCCCCTTCTCGCCGTGATGCTGAATGCCGATGGGTCCGCGCGCATCGGTGGCATCGCGCATGTCTGTCACCAGGACGTCATTGACTTCAATTTTAATTGATTCCCAGTCGCATGTAATACGATAGCGGTTCCAATCGTTGCGTTTCAACGCCCCGGCAATCTCGGGCTGCTTAAAAAACTTTTGCGATTCTTTTTCATGCTTTAAAAACTTTTCATCTTTCGTGCGACCAGTGAGACTGGGCCACAGCCATTCGCGACGGCCTTCATCATAAAGCCCTCCCGACCACCGACGGTCGGAACCATCGACTTCCGCTTGGTAGCCGTAGACCTTGTTCGGTTCGACATGGCAGCGAAACATGAACCCCGAGTTGGCCGCGCCCGGCGGGAGTTTGACCTCGGCTTCAAACACAAAGTCGGCGAAATCTTGCTCCGTGACGAGAAAGAATTTTTGATCCCCGCTGAGATGGATTTCGCCGTCGACCACCGCGGCTTGGCCCCGGTCGAAGGGATTTTTCCAACCCGTAAGATCTTTGCCGTTGAAGAGGGCCGTCCACTCGTCTGATGCGGGGCACGGCGCGGCGGACACCGCGAAGAGACAAGTTAGTAGACAAGCGATTGTGGAAAAATGCATGGCTGCCCCTGTAAAAGTATGTCACTTCAATAGGATAACAAACAAAAGTGTTGCAGCAAGATATTTGAGGGTGTCCGGGAATTCATAATGAATCCATGATCCAACGTATTTGTCCATTTTCATAGCCTTTGCGATGGTTGTAGCGGACCAGCAGTCCGTAGGTGAAGATCGCCGCCAGCAGTTGAGTTTGATTGTTTTCGAG
>JBGTMM010000741.1:0-2119 GCA_041743635.1 Bythopirellula sp. | reverse complement strand
CTCGAAAACAATCAAACTCAACTGCTGGCGGCGATCTTCACCTACGGACTGCTGGTCCGCTACAACCATCGCAAAGGCTATGAAAATGGACAAATACGTTGGATCATGGATTCATTATGAATTCCCGGACACCCTCATATAATTGTTCAAGAAAGGGATTCTCATGACAAAAATGCTGCAACAAGCCCTCTCCGAAGTCAAGAAACTTCCCGAATCAGAACAAGACGCCATCGCGTTGCTGATTCTCGATGAACTCGCGGACGAACGCCGCTGGGAAGAAACCTTTGCTCGCTCACAAGGCGTGTTGGCAAATTTAGCTGAGAAAGCTCGTGAGGACATACGTGCCGGTAAGGTTACGAGTGGAGGCTTCGATCAACTTTGAACTCGCAGCTTTCATCCGACTTTCTTGATTGCTTTGCCAATCTACCCGAGAAGTCAAGCAGCAGGCTCGACGATGCTATAAGATGTGGACTGAGAATCGTTTTCACCCGAGCTTGCAGTTCAAGCGGATCCATGGCCACGAAGGAGTTTACTCGGTTCGCGTGGGCATAGGATGGAGGGCACTTGGGTTGCTGGAAGGCGATACAATTACATGGTTTTGGATAGGATCCCATGCCGAGTATGACAAGTTCATACGTTGACCACTTTGCAACTTGCGGAAAGAAAAGGCCACGTCGGCTACTTCGCTCGCATTGAAACGCGCAACTGAGCGCGGGCTTGCGAAATCATGCGGTCGCGGATGGCGAGCTCTTCTTCGCCGCTGACTTTGCGGGTGAGGGCACTGGCTAATTGCTCGGCAGCCGCCACTTGATCGACCGCGCCGGCCGGGACCGCTCGGTTGGTTAGGACCGACACGAGATTGTTGTTCACCTGCACGAAACCGCCGTCGATGTAGTAGCGGCTTGTGGTGGCTCCTTGGCGCAGTCGTAGCTCACCGTATCCCAGCCGTCCGATCAGCGGGCTGTGATCCTTGCCGACGCCCAATTCGCCGTCAAAGAGGGGCAGCGCAACGAAATCCGCCTCAGTGTCCAGCACGGTTTCTTCCGGCGTGACAATGATCAATCGCAGAGCGGCGGTCGCGGATTCGATAGTGCTCATGGTGATTTAATTCTGTGGACCTAATTGGCCTTGGCTTGGAGCTTTTTCCATTGGGCTTCGGCCTGCTCGATGGCACCCACATACATGAAGGCATCTTCGGAGAGGTGATCCCACTTGCCGTCGCAGAGCTCCTCGAAGCTACGGATCGTGTCGGCCAAAGACGTGATCTCGCCCGGCTTGCCGGTGAACACTTCGGCCACCAGGAACGGCTGCGAGAAGAACCTTTCAATGCGGCGGGCGCGGTGCACGACTAATTTGTCTTCTTGGGGTAGTTCATCGACGCCGAGAATCGCGATGATGTCCTGCAGTTCGCGGTAACGCTGCAGAATCTTCTGCACACGGCGGGCACAGTTAAAGTGCCGGTCGCCTACGTACTGCGGATCGAGAATGCGGCTCGATGAAGCCAAGGGGTCAACCGCCGGGTAAATGCCCTTTTCCGAAATCGAACGCTCCAGATAAATAAATGCATCCAACTGGCCAAATGCCGTCGCCGGGGCAGGGTCGGTCGGATCGTCCGCCGGCACGTACACGGCTTGCACCGAGGTGATGGCCCCATTGTTCGTGGACGCGATACGTTCTTGCAAAGCACCCATTTCGCTCGCCAAAGTTGGTTGATAACCCACCGCACTCGGCATGCGACCTAAGAGCGCGGAAACTTCGCTACCAGCCTGCGAGAACCGGAAAATGTTGTCAACGAACAGCAACGTGTCGGCACCCGTCTTGTCGCGGAAATACTCGGCCATCGTCAGTGCCGACAAAGCCACCCGCAAACGGGCACCCGGCGGTTCGTTCATCTGGCCGAACACCATGCACGTTTGGTCGATCACACTGCGGCCGGTGTCGCCGATCTTAGCTTCCTGCATTTCGAGCCATAGGTCGGTTCCTTCACGGGTTCGTTCACCCACGCCCGCAAACACCGAGTAACCGCCGTGGGCCGAAGCGATACGGGCGATCAACTCGGTGAGGATCACCGTCTTGCCGAGACCAGCACCACCAAACAAGCCGGCTTTACCGCCGCGCA
>JBGTMM010000740.1:0-2945 GCA_041743635.1 Bythopirellula sp. | reverse complement strand
GAGATTGTGTTCGATCACCAGCACCGTGTGACCTAGTTCCACAAGCTGCTGCAGTACGCCAAGCAGACGTTTGATGTCGTCGGTGTGGAGGCCCGTGGTTGGTTCGTCAAGAATATAAAGCGTTTTGCCCGGCGCGGGTTTGCCGAGCTCCGCAGCCAACTTGATCCGCTGGGCTTCGCCCCCCGAAAGCGTTGTCGAGCGCTGGCCGGCCGTGAGATACCCCAGACCCACGTCCACCAGGCTCGCGAGCATGCGGTGGATCGCCGCGTGGTTTTCAAAAAACTCCGCTGCCTCATCGATGCTCATGGCCAGCACGTCGGCAATCGACTTCTCGCGATAACGGACCGCGAGGGTCTGGCGGTTGAACTGCCGACCGTGGCAGGTGGGGCATTTTACGAAAAGATCAGGGAGAAACCGCATTTCGATCCGCTGCACACCCTGACCCTGACATTCTTCACAGCGGCCCCCCTTGGTGTTGAAGCTGAAGCGGCCCAGCTTGTAGCCGAGTTGCTTGGCGTGCTTCGTGCCAATGAACACACGACGAATTTCATCGAACACACCCGTGTAGGTCGCCGGGTTGGAGCGCGGCGTGCGGCCGATGGGGGATTGATCGACGTGAATCAGCCGGTCGAGTTTGCTCACGCCGCGCAAGGCTCGATATGGCCCCGGCTTGGCGGCGGCACCGTTGAGCTTACGGGCGAGGGCCGGAACCAGTGTGTCGACCAGCAGCGAACTTTTGCCCGAGCCACTCACGCCGGTAACGCAGGTGAATGTCCCCAGCGGGAACTCCACGTCGATGTTTTGCAGGTTGTGAACGGTCGCCCCGTCGAGTTGCAGCGTGCGCGTCTTCGCCATGCGGCGACGCTGGGCGGGAATTTCGATTTTCAACCGGCCCGAAAGATAGTTCCCCGTGAGTGAGTTGACGTCGGCGGCCACTTGTGTGGGAGTTCCCTGGGAAACCACCAAGCCGCCGCGATCCCCAGCCCCGGGTCCCATATCGATCAGCCAATCGGCGGTTCGCATCACGGTTTCGTCGTGCTCAACCACCAGCACGCTGTTGCCTTGCTGTTGCAAATCACGCAGCGATTGAAGCAATAAATCGTTGTCCCGCGGATGCAGGCCAATCGACGGTTCGTCGAGAATATAGAGCACGCCGACCAAACCCGAGCCGATGCCGGTGGCCAAGCGGACGCGCTGCATTTCGCCGCCGCTGAGCGAATCAGCGGAGCGGTTGAGCGCCAAATATTCCACGCCCACCTGCCTAAGAAATCTAAGCCGTTTCAAAATTTCCGCGACCAGCGGCTCACCAATAGGTTGTTGCTGCTGGGGAAAGCTCAAGGTCCTGAAAAATTCATGCGCGGCGCCGATGGGTTGCGACGTAATTTCAGAAATCGTTTTGCCGCCCAATCGGCAGGCACGTCCTTCGGGCCCGAGCCGCGAGCCGCCGCAATCTTCGCAAACCACCTGCGCGCGATACAATTCGAGCCGCCCGCGCACGCTCTCGCGAGTTGCCTCGGCATATTCTTTCTCCAAGAGCGCGAGTATGCCGGCGAATTTCACACCGTCGCCAAACAACAATTGTTGACGTGTCTCCGCGGGCCATTCAGCGAGCGGCAATTCTTCGCTAAGTTTCGCTTTTATGAGAAAGCCGCCCAGCCATAGTGCTTGCAGCTCTTTCGTGGGACCCGCCGCACCACGCCAGGGGGCGATTCCTCCGCCGGACAACGTGAGCGAAAGATCGGGCAACACCAAATCGGGATCAAATCCTTCGCGGGTTGCTAAACCATCGCACGCGCGGCACGCACCGTAGGGACTGTTAAAACTAAATGTGCGCGGCTCGACTTCGGCCAGATTCCGCTTGCAATCGGGGCACGCATAAAACGTGCTGAACACGCGCTCCTCCCAATGGCCATTCGCCTCGCCACTGGCGCTGGAAACACTACCGCTCGAACCATTACCATTGGCGCCACTGAGTTTGGCCTTGGCTTCTGGCGTGAGGATCGAAATCCTCAATGCTCCCTCGCCGTGCTTGAGCGCGAGCCGCACTGATTCCGCCAAGCGATTCTCGATGCCCTCGCGAATGATCACGCGATCTACCACCGCTTCGATGTTGTGATGCTGCCGTGCCTTGAGTTCGGGGACTGAATCCAGTTCATAGGTCTGGCCATCGATCCGCACTCGCACAAAACCTTCGCGGCGAATGCGATCCATGACTTCCTGATGTTTGCCCATCCGACCGCGCACCATCGGCGCGAGAATCATTACCTTACTCTGCTCGGGTAAGCCGAGAATATGCTGCTGGATCTCGGTGGGTGTCTGCTGCGAGATCGGCGTGCCGCAATCGGGACAACCAACTTCACCCACCCGAGCCATCAGCACCCGCAGGAAGTCATAAATCTCGGTGACCGTCCCCACCGTGCTGCGGGGATTGGTGCTGGCCGCTTGCTGGTTGATCGCAATCGTCGGTTGCAGGCCCTCGATCACATCCACGTCGGGGCGCTGAAGTTGATCGAAAAATTGCCGGGAATAAATCGACAAGCTTTCGATATATTGCCGTTGTCCCTCGGCCAGCAGCGTATCAAAGGCGAGCGAACTTTTCCCCGACCCGCTGAGTCCAGTTATCACCACCAACTGGTGTTGAGGGATATCGAGGTCGATATTCCGCAGATTGTGGGTACGGGCACCCCGGATGCGGATGGCAGCCGCGTGCGCACTTTTCGAACCTTGGGCGGAAAATTCAGCTTCAGGGGGGATGGCAGTCGTCGACATCAATCTTCCCCCCTGCGGTTCCAGGCGAACACGGCGAAAACCGTTTAGGCTACCACCCCCGGGGGCAGGGGGCAACCAAATACGGCAAATCGGCGAGCGGGGGACGTGAGTCCCCTGAATCTCAAATGCATCGCAAGTCCCCCAAAGACGTTACCGGAAGCTGACGCATACGGCTC
>JBGTMM010000739.1:0-4778 GCA_041743635.1 Bythopirellula sp. | reverse complement strand
GCAGAGACCACTTTCGTAGGCCTCGAGATAACCTTTTATTTTGACATAATGGGCCACCAATCGCTGTTGACCTTCTCGATCTGGCAGGCTCACGTATCCGCTCAGCCAGGTGGGCCCCTGCCCTGCCATCTCCGCGACGTTGCGTGGTCGACCCGCTACGTCGGTGAAATACTTGAAACGCAATTTCAGTGGCGGCTCGAAAGACTTGAGCGGCTTGAGGTCGGTTGTCGCGCTGGTCATTTGAAACAGACCAAGCGGATACTGGGGCAAGGTGGTATCGCCCCAGGCCCAGAATATCTTGCCGTCGTGCACGGCGATCTGCACGCTGTCGCAACCGAGCACGCCCGTCTCGCGCCAATCCCGTTCCACGCCAAGTTTCTGCGATTCGGCAAACAAACCTCCGCCCGTGAGTCGGCCCAGTCGCTTGCCGGGAAGTTGCCGCTGGACTTTAACGGTCAATTCTTGGCCAGGCTGCGGCGTGAGGCGGACACCCTGATAGCCAAACCCGTCGGCGGGGATACCGTAACCGTGTCCCTCGACAAAGAACCAAGTCTCCACTCCCATCAACTCCGGTGCGTCAAAGGCGATCAACCCCGCATTGTCGGAGATAAATCGCGCCTGATGATTGGTGCGCAGTTCCACGAGTGGCACGGCCCAACCATTTTCCGCATCGACGATTTTGATGCGGCAGGGCTCAATCGCGTAACTCAGCGAACAGCTTGCCAGCAGAGCAAGAAGTGCCACAATAAAATATCTCGATAGTATTTTCATGGGTCCATCAATTCACGGCAGGAACCGGTCGTGGGAGTAGTCGTAGGTATCGTTCGAGGATATCTTACAGGAGTCGAGGACTCTTGTAACGAACGTCATTTTGCACTTGAGGGAGAACTGTTATGCAACTGAACTTAAGAGCTTTACTGGTCGGATTGTCACTTACGGCCTCGATTTGCGCACATGCCCAGCAGCAGATCGACAAGACTGCCGAGCAAGCTGCCGAGACCGCACTGAAGGTCGGCGACAAGGCCATCGACGGGGAATTGGTAGACGCCTCGGGCGAAAAAGTTAAACTCAGCGATCTTTGGAAAGACGGACCGTTGGTGGTAATTTGGTATCGTGGCGGTTGGTGCCCCGTTTGCCAAAAACATTTGAGCGGCATTCAGGAAGCCCTGCCAGAAATCAAAGCAGCAGGCGGACAAATTGTCGCGATTGCACCCGAGTTGCCGGAAAACTCCAAACAGACCGCCGAAAAGAGCGGGCTCGAATTTCCCGTGCTGAGCGACAAGGGCAATGAGCTCGGCAAGAAATACGGGGTGATCTTCAAGCTCGATCCCGAGACCGCCAAAAAGTATCAAGAATGGATCAACCTGGAAAAGTACAACGGTGACGCCAGCATGCAGCTTCCTATTCCGGTGGCCTACATCATTAATACGGAGGGCGTCATCACGTTCGCCTTTGTGAACGCCAACTACGGTGAGCGGGTCACACCGGCCGATGTCGTGACAGCGCTGAAATCTCCCCCTGCCGGTTAGGTCATGTGTTATACTGCCCCGCAGGCCTGCCAACAGGTCGCGGGTTATTTTTTAACTGCTTTCTTGACTTCGCCATGCCTGAACCGAACACTGCCACATCACCCCGGTCGGATCTCATTAAGTGGCTGCTTATGGTGTTGCTCCTGTTCGCCGCCTTCGCGGTGAGTTGGATTGCGACCGTGGGGTACGTTTCGCACCAGACGGTCGAGCGTAGCTTCGTCATTAACGAGGATTTTACCAAGGTTCGTAAGATCATGGTGCGCACGAATGCCGCCAAGGAAATTATCACCATGGGGGGCACGAGCGAGTTCGTCGATCAAAAGTGGGAGGGCGGTTCGGTGCAAGCCGAAGGGCAAACCATCGGCGAGGCGCTGCTCAAGTCGGTTTTTTCCGCCGATCCTGGCTGGAAGCTTAATCTCGAGGGCGAGCTCAAGGTCCGCACGCTCGACGATTATGTGGGTCGCGAAGTGATCACTTTGCACCAAACCGTGCGGATTGATCCCGACGCCATCGTCTCTCATTCGCAAATGGTGGAAGGTTCCGAGCGTCTGCTTGGTTATTCCTTGACGACCCGCTTGGAGCGGGAAGGCGACCACACGCTTGTGAACCTTAAACTGATGCAAGCGATCAAGACACACGCCCCGTGGTTTGCCCATGCAATCGCCAACAAGCGCGTGAAGGCCTCCGCGTCTCGATCCGTGGAAAAACAACAAGCGGCGATGATCAAACTGATCGATGTCAACAAAGACCAAAGCTGGCTGTTTCCGTTGAACTGAGTTTTCAACGCAGAGTTCGCAGAATGCGCTGAGACATGTCATCCTGAGAGAGCTTTGCGACCGAAGGATCTGGTTTGCAGTACGCTCTCGCATGCAAAAGGTGCGAGGATGGAAGCTAGATTCTTCGGGTCGTCGACTCCCCCTCAGAATGACATTATTCCCGTTCGGCGGAAACGAAAACTCTCGTAAAAGTTTCGCGGACTTGGCGGAACGTGTCGAAGACTCTTTTATTGAGTTGCGCCGGATCGCTGGTTCCCATCAGGAACGAGAGTTTGGCCTGTTCCCGCGGGTCCGCGGGGAACTCATGCCGACCGGCGGCATCCATCAACCGGATGCGGGCTTCGATGCTCCGCTGGAAGCCATACGCGCTGCGTAGGAAGACCGCATCTTCGGCATTCAGCACGCCGGCTTTTTCGAGTGCCAGCAGTCCCGCGATTGTGCCGGGCTTTCTTACTTCGGGCATGTCCGCCCCGTGTTTAAGTTGCAGCATCTGCACAAGAAATTCGGTGTCCATCGTGCCGCCCGGGCCGCGTTTGAGATTGCGGTCCGAGGCGGATTCTTCGAGTTTCGTGCGCATCGCGCGAATCTCTGCGGCATCACTGGGCTGCCAGGGCTGGCAATAAATCGCTTCGGTAACAACTTCGAGCGCCCGCGCGGCCGCTTGTTCGCTGCCGACGATCACGCGCGCTTTGCAGAGCGACTGGCGTTCCCAGAGTTGTCCGCCTCCTTCGTGAAAATATCGCACGAAACCTGCGAGTGATAACGCGAGTGAACCGCTGCGTCCGGTGGGGCGCAGTCGAGGATCGACGTCATAGAGCCGGCCATAAGGACCGAAATGGGTCGCCCGTTTGATAATTCTTTGGCTGAGCTCACTGAAAAAGTGGTTGTTGGTGGTGTTTTGAATCGTCGACCGCCGCGGCGCGTGGGTTTGCCCATCCGCTTCGTAGAGAAACACCAAATCAAGATCGCTGTGATAGTTTGGCTCTCGCCCGCCAAGTTTGCCCAAGGCGAGTACGATGAATTCACAGGGTTCACCGATGCGTTCGGACCCAGGATGAAATTGCCAATAGGGAGGCAATTCTCCGCCGGTGAGGGGCACGCTTCCCGGCTCGCCGATTCGCGGTTCGCCACGTTTTTCCATGAGCTTCGCCGTTTCGGCTCCAACGATATGCCGCAGACAGGCTTCGGCGACGCCGGACAGCTCGGCATGTGTCTCTTGAATGCCATCCTTACCCAATATGTCGCGAACACCCACACGTAAGTGATGTGAAACCTTAAAACTATGGAGAATGGGCTCTTTGTCTTCGGCACCACGAGTGAGTTCAGCGAGCGAGGCTTCTAATGTTTTCAGATCGGGCAGTTTGTCGATCAACAGGCTGTCGAGCAGTTCGTCGATCATGCCCGGATTGCTGGTCAGAATTCCGGAAAGATAGGGACACGCCGCGCAGAGCGTGACATATAAGTTAAGCGAGGGATGGTTGCTGCTAAAGAGCTCCCAGAGCGCCGCCTTGCCACCCAGCGAATCGCTCACGCGGCTGAGCGTCACCAGCGTGCCATCAGGGTCGGGGGTTTGCGCGATGGCCGCCAAGAGACGCGGGGCAATCGACGCTAAGAACATGCGGCAACGCCGAGTGGATAAGAAGGGAATTCGCTCCTCGGCGAGCGACATCAGGTTGGTGTAAGCGGTGCAAGGATCGGCAAACGGATATTTGCCCAGGACGCGGTGAACCGTTTCTGGCGCGGGATCGGGGTCATTCACCAAATCGACTTCCGGCTCGCTGCCGGCGTCGTCGCCAAAGGCATCGTGCAGCAAGTGATCGAGAATCTTGCGATTCACCTCGGTGCGCTGCTTGTAATCTTTGCGAAACGCTTCGAGGGCCGTGGCACCCGCGCGATCGGTATAGCCCATGCGGCGGGCGACTTTTGCGAGATCGGCCGTCGCTTGGGGAAGCTGGTGCGTTTGCAGGTCGTACATAATCTGCAAGCGATGCTCGAGCTTGCGGAGATAGCTGTAATTCTCATCGAGAATCGTGCTTTCCTGGTGCGTGAGCGCGCCGGCTTGATCGAGCTTGGTGATCGCATCGAGCGTGTTGCCGGTGCGTACTTGCTCTACGGCGCCGCCATTTAAGAGTTGCAGAAATTGAATCACAAATTCGATGTCGCGAATGCCCCCGTGGCCGGCCTTCACGTCACTCGAGGCCAAATCGCCATTCGTGCCGCGCGCTTCGATACGCCGTTTGAGCGATTTTATGCCTGTAATATCCGTGAGGCTCAGATAGCGCCGGTAAATCCAAGGTTCCATACGGGCCAAGAATCCAAAGCCCAATAGCATGTCACCGGCAATGGGACGCGCCTTCACATAAGCTTGGCGTTCCCAGGTGCGGCCGCGCATGTCGTAATAACCGAGGGCTTGCTCAACGCTGGCGCAAAGAGGCCCTTGCCGACCTTCGGGCCGCAGGCGCATATCGACGCG
>JBGTMM010000738.1:0-2466 GCA_041743635.1 Bythopirellula sp. | reverse complement strand
GCCGTTACCCCGGTGAGCGACGGTGCGAACACGGCAAGCTCTGCCCCGGGAGTTGATCCAGTCGGCTCGGGCAGTGGCGCTGCCGCGGCTCCAGCGGCTACCCCGGCGACCGCCCCGAATCTGAACCTGGCAGGCTTGACGGGCAAAATCCCCGATGCGGTGCTCGCGCAAATTCCCGCGGCCGCGGCGGAGTTTGGGATCAAGACAAACCTCCGGTTGGCACACTTCCTCGCGCAGTGCGCGCTGGAATCTGCGGGCTTCACCGCCACCGTCGAAAACCTGAACTACAGCGCTCAACGCCTGCTGCAAGTATTTCCAAAGTATTTCAAGAACGTCGACGTGAATGCCTATGCCCGTAATCCTCAGAAGATCGGCAGCCGAGTCTATGCAAACCGAATGGGCAATGGCGACGAGGCTTCAGGAGACGGATTCAAGTTCCGCGGCCGCGGCTACATTCAATTAACTGGCAAGAGCAACTACACCAGCTTCACGCAGTTTGTCGGGGAAGATTGCGTGGCCAACCCAGATCTTGTCGCCACGAAGTATCCGCTGGCTTCGGCGGCATTCTTCTTCAACTCAAACAAGATTTGGGCCATCTGTGATCAGGGCTCGAGCGACGCGACCGTTACGAGCGTCACTAAGGCCGTTAATGGCGGGACACACGGTCTTGCAGAAAGAATTCAAAACTTCAAGAAGTTCCGTGCCGCCCTAGGCTCCTAGCAAAGGAGCGGTTCGGGGTGGCTGACAATCAAAGTCTCACCGTCGCGCCGAGTATCGCGCCAGCGTTCCGCACGGTGACTCTGGCTCAAGAGTCAGGGTGCGGGAAAACGCTGACGCCTTCGGGCATCTTCTCGATCGGAATTTTGTTTGCGCCGGTTAGCAAAAGCAGTTTTCTGCGACAACACCTGTCCCGTTCTTCTCTTTAGTTGTCGCGCGTGTAAAGACAACATATCAGCGGAGGTTCTCAATGTCTGACCAGTCTGACCACCCCTTACGCATCTACAACGTCCTCGAAGAGGAATATGAACTATTGCATGGCGGGCCGGCTCCGTCTGTTGATCCCAACCAGCCAGCCGAAGAGCGGTTAGAGAACATCATCAAGCAAAATCATCAGAAGAATCTGGCCGCGATCTGTTTGTCCGGGGGCGGCATTCGCAGCGCGACATTTGGTTTAGGAGTACTTCAAGGCCTGGCCCACAACAACCTGCTGGAAAAGTTCAATTACGTGTCAACAGTCTCGGGCGGAGGTTACATCGGCAGTTGGTTGTCAGCCTGGATTCACCGCGAGGAGAAAGGCCTTCCGGGCGTGGCGGAGCAGTTGCCGGGAGAGCACCCACCATACGTGATGAAGCCAGAGGCCGAGCCAATCACCCATTTGCGGGCCTACAGTAATTACTTAACGCCCAAACTGGGCATGTTGTCGGCTGACACATGGACCTTGGTCGCCATTGTGATCAGGAATCTGCTGCTCAACTGGCTGGTATTGATTCCTCTTCTGATCGCGGTGCTGACCCTCCCCAGATTGTTCTTTTCGTTATCTCAACTGACGCCTAACAGTAACGTTAGAGTCGCCGCTTTGCTCGTGGGAATCATTTTTGGAGTACAGATGATCGTCTACGTGGCGATCAGCCGGCCAACCATCACCAGGAAGAATCGGGACCAAAAAAGTTTCTTCAAGTGGTGTTTCGTGCCGATGCTTTTATCAGCAACCCTGCTCGCCTTGTATTGGTGGTGGTTCGCTCATTCGAACATCGACCTGGAAAAGAGAGGGCCGCTCCATCTACTGGAGGGCCGTCCCATTCTTGGCTTCATTGCTTTTTCGGTCCTGCTGCACCTTGCGGCGTTTGTCGTATACGCGCCTTTGATAATCAGGTCGATTAAACGGAGACTCCTGGTCCGTGAATTCATCGCTCTCCTGCTTAATGGGATTGCCGGTGGAGCGATGCTCTTTCTGGCCGCTCGGCTCCTTCCTAAGTTGGCGACATCGAAATTCGACGAGCTATCGCTCTATTCGACGCTCGCCGTACCGATCTATTTGTTAGTGGTATTTCTCGGTTTGAGTCTGTTCGTAGGTCTCGCGAGCAAATGGACAGAAGATGAGGATCGCGAGTGGTGGGCCAGGTATGGGGCATGGATTCTAATCGCCAGCGTCGTCTGGTTGCTCGGCAGTTTTCTCGTGCTGCTTGGTCCGCCCGTGGCCGTTTACATGACCGGCTTTTTCTGGGGGAAATATGTCGTTCCCGCGGGGGGCTTGATTGGAGTTATCACAGCTCTCCTGGCTCGTAGCGCGAATCTCCCCGCGAAAGGCGAGAAGCCAAAGGGTTGGATGGCCCTGCTGATGCAACATGCGTTGCCATTGGGAGCCATTGTGTTCGCCGCCGCTCTCATAATCTCGTTATCGCTCGCGACAGTTTATTTGCTCGAGTGGCTGGCGCCGGTTTGGACTTGGGTTGGAGTCGTGTTCGC
>JBGTMM010000737.1:0-2612 GCA_041743635.1 Bythopirellula sp. | reverse complement strand
AGTTCGACACCAATGGCGATCCGGGCAATGTGGCCGATACGACGGGCGCCCCAAACCCTGCCGGCTCGGTTCCTTACTCGTACCGCATAGGCAAGTACGAAATCTCCGAGCAGATGATCGACAAGGCAAACGCCCTTGGAGGACTTGGCATCACGAAGGATGTGCGTGGTCCAGACAAGCCTGCAACTTCGACGAGTTGGAATGAAGCTGCCCGGTTCGTGAACTGGCTCAACATTTCGAGCGGCAGCACACCAGCATATAAGTTCGCCCTACAGCCGGGGGACTTTGGATACGGCGTGAACGCCAACATTGAACTTTGGACGATCAGCGATCCGGGCTACAACCCGAACAATCTCTACCGCAACAGCTTTGCCAAATACTTTTTGCCCAGTGCTCATGAGTGGTACAAAGCGGCATATTACGATCCGACGAGCACTGCTTATTACGATTTCCCCACGGGAAGCGACAATCTTCCTGACGGGATCGATTCTATTGGCGATTCGACGTTTGACGCAGTATTCTTCGATGATGATTTCAACGAAGAACCCAATAACATTACCGACGTGGGCGTTTTGAGTCCGTACGGTACCGCTGGCCAAGGAGGTAATGTGTTTGAATTTGAAGAGACGGATTTTGATTTACTCAACGATTCAAGTTCGTCTTTTCGCACCGCTCGTGGTGGTGGTTGGCTCGATATGGTTGATCCCTTGTTCAGCAATTGGCGGAGTATTATCGTCAGACCAACTAATCAGTTTCGTGATATCGGTTTTCGCGTCGCAAGTATCCCCGAGCCAAGTTCGGTGCTGTTAGCTGCGTGTGCCAGCTTGGGATTACTGATCCGCAGAAAGCGACTCTCTCGCTAGGACGCACCTAACCTACCGCAACCCAACGGGTAGCCGCTCTCTTCCTACGGGTTTCGCCGACACGTTAGGGGCCAAATACGGGGTCCTGGCGACCTATTTTGGCCCTGCCTCGCTAACCCGATGGGTCGATGGGCGATGGGTAGAGTCGGCTGTCCAATCGCCGGTAATAATTATTACTTTAGGCGCAGGTTTCGGTACGTTTACACACGATTTTTGAACCGAATACGCGACGGTAGGAAGTGCGTTTTAGGCTTAAAAATACGGTATTCTCCGTGATTTTAACCCATGAAGAGAAACCCCCAAATAGGCTTTCAAGACCGGTGCATTCGACCACTCTGCCACCCGTCCGAACTGTGAAAAAGTATCTCGCTTTATGCATGCGAAGGCGTTGAGCGTTCTGCCTCATATTATTATTGATTGCGCCACATGTACTCGGGATTTGCTGACTTCAACCGTTGCCGGAAACCTTACGGCAGTCACGTTCAAAGACCCTGGCCACGACCTTTTGAAACCATGCGGGGGCAAGTCGCCGCAACCGCCAGGCAATGCGGGCCTTCCTAGCGAGGACAACATAGAGCTGGCGGCGCTCGATGGCTCTCATGGTCTGAATCACGACGTCGGGGGCGGCAAATTCCGCGTTATGGGTATATTCTTCAGCAATCTGTCGTAACTGCTCATCATAAAACGTCCCTTTCTTGAGCAGTTGCGAATAAAAAAATCCCGGCATCACAACCGTGACACCAACGCCCGATTTTAGTAGCTCGCCAGAGAGAGTCTCGGAAAACGCAACCACCCCCGCCTTCGAAGTGTTGTAGGCGGACATGGTGGGGGCATTGAGCGCGACGGCAATCGACGCGATGTTAACCACGTGCCCACCAGGGGCGGTTTCCAAAAGCCACGGCAGACAGGCGTGACAACCGTTGACGACCCCCATTAAATTCACTTCCCAGATATGGCGAAAGTCTGCGAGGGGAAATTCGCTGATCTTGCCGGCCCCGCAAATCCCCGCGTTGTTGACGAGCAAATCAAGTCGCGGCCATTGGCTGCGAAGCTTTTCGACCAAGGCTTGCCATGCCATGTAATCGGTTACATCCAGCAATTCGATTTGGCCCTGGCCGCCACGGGCCTGCAAAACGGCCAATGTCTCTTCGGCCCCGTGCTCGTCGATATCGGCTACAACCACATGCCAACCTTTTTGGGCCAAGTGCCAGCAAAATGCCTGGCCGAGGCCGCTCGCGCCGCCTGTGACAAGTGCATACCGCAAACTTTTATTCTCGCTCATAGTCCCATGATAGCGGGGATTTCCGACGGTGCAGGGGGACGCCCAATCAGCGTCGCGTCCACCCTGAGAGCTTGATATAATTCTCGCCCTGTTCCTAGCCTTGAGGTTTGCTCCATTCTATGCATGGCACTCGATATTATTGTCTCGTACTTTGCGGTGTTCTGACAATTGGGTCGCACCTTGCCGACTGGGGAAGTGTTCATGCCCAGGGCGGAATGATCGGTGCCCCGCTGCGCAAACCGCTCGTCGTGGCTGATAACGATCCTTTTCTCCCGAAGAGCGAACGCAATCAGCCCCTGCGTTTGGCGATTCACGGCTACTGTTCTGTTACGCTCCGCGACCACCAACAATGGGTTCTCGGGTCGCGAGAGATACAGGCGATTCGTCAGGGCAAAGTCTATATTTTCGCTAACGCACGGGCTCGCGAAATTTTCGTCGCGTCCCCTGAGCTTTACGTCCCTGTGCTC
>JBGTMM010000736.1:0-2829 GCA_041743635.1 Bythopirellula sp. | reverse complement strand
GGCAGAAGGACTGACCCAACCCTACAAGGTTGCCACCTGGGATACGATTCCAGACAGCGCCAAGGATGCCGAAGGCCACTGGTATGGTGACTATTACGGCGTTCTTGCGTTCGTCGTGAATAAGGATATCGTCAAGAACACCCCTGCTGATTGGGCAGATCTCCTGAAAGACGAATACAAGAATTCCGTCGCCCTCACCGGCGACCCACGTTCGTCCAATCAGGCTATTCTTTCGATTTCAGCTGCCGGTATGGCCCTTGGCAAGCCCGCTGGCGCTGAAGCTGGTGCTGCTGGACTTGAGTTCTTCAAGGAACTGAATACCAAAGGCAATTTCGTTCCGACCAGCGGTGCGTCCGCCTCGCTCGCGCAGGGTGCCACCCCGATCATCATCGGTTGGGACTATAATGGCCTTGCCTGGCGCGATACGCTGAACGGTAACCCCGCGGTTGAAGTTGTTGTGCCAACGTCGGCCGTAGTCGCTGGCGTCTACGTTCAGGCGATCAGCGCCTACGCGCCACATCCGAACGCCGCCAAGCTCTGGATGGAGTATCTCTATTCCGACGAAGGACAGCTCGGCTGGCTCAAGGGCTATTGCCATCCGATCCGCTTTGCCGATCTTGTGAAGAACGGCAAGGTTCCGGCGGACATTCTGGCAAAACTTCCGCCAGCAGAGGCCTATGACAAGGCTGTCTTCCCGACGCTTGACGAGCAGGGCGCAGCCAAGGAAGTTGTGACCAAGCAGTGGGACACAGTTGTCGGCGCTGTTGTTAAGTAAATAAAGATGGACGCGCCAGGGTATCTCACCCGGCGCGTCCGTCTGACTGAAACTAAAATGGCCGATCCAATCGACAAAACTAAGGCGCCTGCAACATCGCGCCTTCGCTTGCCTTTACATTGGCTTGGCATCGCGCCCTTCTTCCTATTTGCCCTGATGTTCCTCATCCTGCCCACGATGAATCTTGTCGTTGGGGCTTTTCAGAATGTAGAGGGCGCGTTCACGTTTGACAATTTCCGCGAACTGAACACCCCGTCCATCATCAGCGCCTATTGGATTTCTATCAAGGTGAGCCTTGCCTCCTCTATTTTGGGCGCATTGGTCGGCTTCGGCGTGGCTGCCGCGATCATTCGCGGCGGCCTGCCGGAGTGGATTCGCGATTCGGTCCTCACCTTCTCTGGTGTTGCCTCCAATTTTGCCGGCATTCCGCTCGCGTTCGCATTCATTGCCACCATCGGACGGGTCGGGCTTGTGACAATTCTCCTTCGCGATCTGTTGGGTTTCGACATTTACGCCGCCGGCTTCAACCTTCTGACATTTTGGGGCCTGACGATGGCCTACCTGTATTTCCAGATTCCGCTGATGATCCTGATCATCACCCCGGCCATTGACGGCATCAAGAAGGAATGGGGCGAGGCCGCCGCCACGCTCGGCGCCAACAACTGGCAATACTGGCGCATGGTTCTGATACCAGTGCTATTTCCAAGTTTCCTCGGCACCGTTATCCTGCTCTTTGCCAATGCCTTTGGCGCGATCGCCACCGCGTATGCGCTGACTGGATCGTCGCTCAACATTGTGCCGATCCTGCTCTATGCGCAAATTCGTGGCGACGTTCTGCACAATCCAAACCTCGGTTATGCGCTGGCCGTCGGCATGATTGCCATCACTGGCTTCTCGAACATTCTGTACCTCTGGTTTCGTTCGCGGTCCGAAAGGTGGCTCAAATGAAAAAGGGCAGCTTCTGGGCCTGGATTATTTTCATCCTCGGCACCGCCTATTTCTTTTTGCCTCTGATTGCCACGTTTGAATTTTCGATGCGCATGCGCAGGGGCGTCTATACATTTGACGCCTATCGCTCGGTGTTCAGTGACGCCCAATTTCAGCAGACCTTCGGCTACTCAATCCTCGTCGCCGTGCTGACCATCATAGTCGGCATTTTGATCGTCGTGCCAACGGCCTACTGGATCAGGCTGAAGCTGCCAGGTCTGCGGCCCATCGTCGAATTCATCACGCTTTTGCCGCTGATCATACCGGCGATCGTCATCGTGTTTGGCTATATCCGCATGTATGGCTCGAATTCGTCTTTACCGTTCCTCGCGTCCGCGCGCGGCACCGATCTCCTGCTGATGTTTGGTTATGTGGCGTTGGCGTTGCCCTATATGTACCGGGCCGTGGATACGGGCCTCCGCACCATCGATGTCCGCACCTTGACCGAGGCCGCGCAAATTCTGGGCGCGGGCTGGGCCACGATCATCGCGCGGATCATCCTGCCCAATGTGTTGATCGCCGTTCTCTCCGGTGCGTTCCTGACTTTCGCCATCGTGATCGGCGAGTTCACCATGGCGAGCCTCCTCAACCGCCCGGCCTTTGGCCCCTACCTCCAGAATATCGGCGCCAACCGCGCCTATGAACCGGCGGCCCTTGCCGTCATCGCCTTCGCGATCACCTGGGGGTGCATGTCGGTCATCCAGATTCTCTCCCGTTTCGCGCCGAAATCGGCGAACAACCCGGTGAATTGAAAGATCCTCGAACGATGGCCGAAACCTTCCTCAGTATACAAAATGTCCGCAAGGCCTTCGGCGCAACCACAGTTGTGCAGGACTTCGACCTCGATGTGGAGCGGGGCGAGTTCGTCTCCTTTCTGGGCCCCAGCGGCTGCGGCAAGACGACGATGCTGCGCATTGTCGCGGGCTTCGAGGAGCCAAGTGCCGGCCGGGTGATGATCGGCGGCAAGGATGTCACCAACCTCAAGCCCAACCAGCGCGACATCGGCATGGTGTTCCAGGCCTATGCGCTGTTTCCCAATCTGACCGTCGCGCAAAACATAGCCTTCG
>JBGTMM010000735.1:0-7049 GCA_041743635.1 Bythopirellula sp. | reverse complement strand
CCGCTGTTGATTGGGCTGGTCTGCTTGCTGACGACATTCGCAAGGGAATTCACGAGCAATACGGCGCTGGCGAATTTGTTAATGCCGATCATGGCCGCGATGGCTGAGGCTTGCGACGTGGATTACAAAGTGTTGATGGTGCCCACAGCGATTGCGTCGAGCTATGCCTTTATGCTGCCGGCGGGGACGGCCCCCAATGTCATCGTGTTTGGCACGGATCGAATCACGGTCAGGCAAATGGCCTACGAAGGGTTCGTGCTCAACCTCATCGGCGTGGTGGTGGTGACAATCGTTTGCACGTGGCTGTTTGCGTAAAGAATTTGAAATAGCCGCGACTCAACGAGTCGCTGGTCGACCAGCGAGCAAGTCTGCTCGCGGCTAATTTGTTGAGTGCGTCACCGGCGGGGCAGGGGGGTGCGTGTGCGTCGTCCCCTCGAGTTGGCAGATGCCCCACGCCAGGGCGAGGCCCAATAGCAGCGCCGCCGAAAGTTTGCCGCGGTCATGGTCGTGAAACTGTAATTCTGGCAGAAGATCACTGAGGGCAATGCATAAAAATGTTCCCGCCGCGAAGGCGAGCGCTTTAGCAAGCGTATCCCCACCCCCTCCTTCGGCCATCAAGCCGAAGTGGAAGATGGCGATCCCCAGTGGAATCGCGAGCGCGAACAGGCCGTTCACAACGTGCCGCCAGGTGAGCGACCAACCACCGTGGGCCATCAGCGTGGCGATTGTCATCGAATCGAACGGCTTGTGCAGCAGGACCACCAAAAACGTACCAAAGCCGGCGAGCCGCACCGATTCATGTCCGTGGGCGACCCCCGCGGCGAGCGCGATTCCTTCGATCACGCTATGGAGCGTAAGGCCTAGCGCCGCGCCGCTCCAAGTAAGATTGTGGCCGTGGCCATGTTCGTGTTTAAGTTCGTGGTCGTGTTGACAAGGGACTTCACCGTCTTCGACGTCGTGATGATGAAAACAAAAGAAGCGCTCGATGAAAAACATCGCCATCAGTCCGAAAAGCACCCAGATGACAATTTGCCAATGGGCTTGGTCGGGGGGAATCGACATCTCGGCTTGCTCAAGCGCGTGGGGCACCATGTGCAACAGGCCAATGCCGAGCATGACGCCGGCGACAAAGCTGACCGCGCATTGCATCCAGCGATGGCTGAGTTGGAACCAGACCGGAATCATGCCGCCGCCGATGGACGCCAGTAGCACCAAAAGGCAATAATAGGTCAGTAGCACCGTGGAATTCATGCGCGTGAGTATGGCAGGGGTATGCAACACAAGCAAGCCAGTTGTTTTTGCACATGATTTTAAATCGGAGTTTTAATGCGCGCATGTATACAGCGAGTTGCCCGAGCGCGGGTTGTCGTGGAAGGCGAAGTCACCGGCGAGATTGGCAGGGGGTTGTTGGTGCTATTGGGCGTGGCGGGGACGGACACTGAGGCGGAGCTCACGTGGCTCGCCGACAAGATCGTGGGCTTGCGCATTTTTGAAGATGAGGCGGGGAAAATGAATCTCTCGCTCGCTGAGGTAGGTGGGGCAATGTTGGTGGTGAGTCAATTCACCCTGTACGGCGATTGCCGCAAAGGCCGTCGGCCGAGTTTTATCGACGCCGCACCACCCGAAATGGCCGAGGCGATGTACGAGCATTTCGTCGCGCATGTTGGCAAGTCAGGAATTCCGACCGCGACGGGGCGCTTTCGTACAAATATGGCAGTCGAACTGACGAACGACGGGCCGGTGACGATTTGGCTTGACACGGCGGAGAAGAATGTTTGATGTGAAATGTGAGATTGTATATGTAAGAATTCCGACATCAACAATTTCAGATCACACATCTCACATTCTTATTTCGTTTCGCCGTGCATTCTTCGCCAAAGTCTCCGCGCGGTGTCGTAGATTGTGCGGTCGGCTTGCGGATTCGTATACGGATCGACGGGCAGAGGTTGGTAAGCATAGCTCTGAGGCACGGCTCCTGGTGGAAAGCCGGTTGTAGGCAGGTTAGTATCCTGCTGCTGGGCCCACAGGCCTTGCCATTGATTGCTTGCCATCTCCAGCGGCGAGGGTCGGCCGTAGCGCTCCATGACCATCGGTTCGCTGAGGATCATCATCCCGACCAAGATCAGCTTCGAGTACGTCGAAAAATTATCCCAACGACTATCGCCCCAGAGTTTTAAGGCCGTGCCGAAGGACTTCTTAATTCGCCAGCGCCCGCCGGCCCACTCGAGGGCATAGACTTCGTCGAGCATGAGATGCGACAACACGCCAAGCAACATGCCGGCCGATTTAAAATAGCGGAGTTGCAGATCGGTCGACGCGGAAAACAAGAAGGCAACACCCGCAAAAATCAGCGCGGCGGGAATGCTGTGGAACATGCCGCGGTGAATTGTATATTTGGCGATCACGCGCCCGATGCCGAAACGGATAAATAAATACGAGCCTCCCATGGCAAGCACCATCTGTTCGGGATTCAGTCCCAGCTCTGCAAACCGACTCAAGAGGAGCATCGGGATAATCGCGGCGGCAAAACTCATCGCTTCGCGGAAGGGGACGCCCGAATCGCTGTCGATGTCGGGCAACATCCCGCCAACTCCGCACAAACCCCCGGCGATCACCGCGGACTCCCACGGCAGACCGAGATATGTTCCGACCAAACCGTAGCCGACGCCGAGCGTAGTGCTAACGGTGATGTGAGTTTTGAAGCCGGCCATTGGGGAAGGGGTTGGGGATTGGAGGCTGGGAATTAGGGGTGGGGAATGTAGTGGAAAAGATTCACGACAACCAGAGAAATGCATCGCTATCAGTGCTAGCTTATTCTTGGGACATTCCCTCATCCCCAGCCCCTGGCCCCCAAACCCTCTTACTCCAACTGCCCTTCGCCGCGCGAAAAACGATAGCTATACTCCCCACCGAAGTTCTGGCCCCCGACCCCTTCCAAAACGGTCCGCGACCAACGGTCACGGCTTTTTAGATGCAAACCTACGACGTACTAATGTTGGTGGTGTTGATCGCCGCCACGATCTTTGGAATGTGGAAGGGGATGGCGTGGCAGATTGCTTCGCTGGCGTCGTTGGTTCTCAGCTATTTTGTCGCGCTGAAATTTGCTGACCAGATCGCGCCCAAGTTTGCCGGCATCGCCCCGCCGCCGCTCAACAAATTCGTGGCGATGCTGCTGATTTACATGGTCACGTCGTTTGTGATTTGGAGTCTGTTCCGCTTCGTGTCGGGAGTGATCGACCGAGTGAAACTGGAATCCTTTGATCGCCAGATGGGCGCGATTTTTGGTTTCGCCAAGGGCGTGCTGCTTTGCGTGGCGATCACATTCTTTGCCGTCTCGCTGTTGCCCCAGTCGCAAAAGGAGCAAATCCTCGCCTCGGAACCGGCCACTACATCGTGGTGCTGATTGACAAGACCGATTCGATGGTCCCGCCGGAGATCCACGACATCATCGGCCCCTACCTGCACCGAATCGAACAGCAGCTTGATCCGAACGGCGAGCATGGCAGCCACCACGCCAACTGGCCCTCGGCGGCGTTCCCCGAGTGGCCGAGCTTGCCCCAAAACAGCAGCAACGGGAGCGGCAGTAACGACAATTCGATCCCAGCTCAACCCGCCGCAACGGCGCTGCCGACCTGGCCGCCACAGCCACAGAGCGGTGGGTATTGAATGAAACCGCGTGCTTACGTCGAGACATCGGTTATCAGCTATTTGTCGGCGAAACCGAGCTCCGATCTTATCGTCGCCGGTCACCAACAAATTACTGTTGATTGGTGGAAGACAGCGGCAGATTCGCTCGATCTTGTCGCCTCCGAACTTGTCTTTCAAGAGGCTTCTGCTGGTGACAAAGTAGCAGCGCGATTGAGGATTGGAACACTTGACTGCTTAGAATTACTGGAAATTACGCTAGAGACTGTTGAGCTTGCCGAAACTTTGGTCAAGTCAGCGGCGATACCGGAAAAAGCTGCGGAAGATGCCCTGCACATTGCCATTTGTGCGACCAACGGCATAGAATTTCTGGTAACATGGAATTGTCGGCACATTGCCAATGCTACATTGCGGAGTGGAATCGAGCGCGTTTGTCGAGCGGCTGGCTTCGAGCCTCCTATCATTTGCACTCCTGAAGAGATGGCGGGAAATTATGGCGGAGACCTGGACTGATCCTATTGTTGAAGAAGTTCGCCGGGTGCGCGAGGCCCACGCGGCCAAATTCAATTTTGACCTTCGGGCCATCTTCCGAGACCTCAAAGCCAAAGAAGCGGCGAGTGGTCGCAAATATGTGAACTACGAACGACGGCAGGCTTCTCTACCCGTCAGCCGTTAAGCAGCATTACTAGGTCGGGGCAGAAGCCTGGGCTTGTTTTCTTGGGCAAATCTAACCCCGAAACGAACATAACAGTGATTATCGGACGTTCGTCGTAGCCGCGATGCAACGCATCGCGCGGCAATTAATACGCGCGACCAACGGTCGCGGCTTTGTTAGACCGCTGCCGGTGATTCCAGGAACGGCCCCATGCGGCGGAACTTTTCGTAGCGTTCGGCCAAGAGTTGCTCGGTCGATTTCCGCAGAAGTTCGCGCAAGGTTTTGATGAGATAGACCTTGAGTCGGCCGGCCATTTGGTGATGATCCCGGTGAGCGCCGCCCAAGGGTTCTTCCACGACATCGTCAACGATTTTCATCTCGCTGAGATGACGGGACGTAATTTTGAGCGCCGTGGCGGCTTGTTCGGCGTAGTTGTGGCTTTTCCACAAGATGCCGGCGCAACCCTCGGGGCTGATCACCGAATAATAGGCGTGCTGCAGAATGGCGACGCGGTCGCCGACGCCGATGCCCAAGGCCCCGCCGGAACCCCCTTCGCCAATCACCACGCAGATGATCGGGGTCTGGAGCCGCGACATTTGCAACATGCTTTGGGCGATCACCATCGCTTGGCCCCGTTCCTCGGCACCAATGCCTGGGTAAGCGCCCGGCGTGTCGATCAGGGCGATGATGGGAAGTTTGAACTTCGCCGCGAGTTTCATTTTCTCCATGGCTTTGCGATACCCCTCGGGATGGGCGCAACCAAAATAGCACTCGTTGCGTTCCTTGAGCGTTTTGCCTTTCTCGTGGCCCACGACGAGCACCTTGTGTTCATCCAGTTTGGCAAAGCCGGTGCGGAGCGCGCGGTCGTCACCGAAAAACTTGTCACCGTGCAGTTCGACGAATTCATCGAACACGAGCGCGAGATAGTCAGTCAATTTGGGCCGCTCTTTATGACGGGCGACTTGCACGGTCTCCCATGGATCGAGGTTACTGTAGATCGTCTTGGTGGTTTCGGCGAGATGCTTGCGAAGGCCTCGGGTGCGCTCGATGAGTTCGGGTGTTTTCTGCTCGTTGGCTTCGAGCGCGAGGATCTGCTCTTGCAGCTCGAAGATCGGTTGCTCAAACGGCAGGCGAAAGTCGTATCCAGGCATGGCTCGTGCTAATTGAGGTGTTAGCGAATAATGTCATTCTGAGGGAGCCTCGGCGACTAAAGAATCTAGGTTCAAGCTGATTCAACCCAGATCCTTCGGTCGCTAAGGCTCTCTCAGGATGACATTTACTATACCGAAATCAATGGTGATCGTCGTCGTCCTTGGTTTCCACCTTCTCGACTGGTTTTTTGGGCTTAATGTGGAAACAGCGCCCGGCTTTGAGCTCGCGGTAAAACTCCATCAGCGAATCGGGGCGGTCCTTGGGTTCTTTTTCCAACATGCGGTGGATGAGATTCGCAAAATCGGGCTGCACGTTTTTCTGCAGCATGCCGATGGGCTGCGGGCGGCTTTTGAGATGTTTGTTCAAGAGGTCCGCGGTACTGGTGCCGGTGTATGGCAGCTTGCCACACATGAGCTCGTAGACCATGCAACCAAAGCTGTAGATGTCGGCCCGTTCGTCGACTTCCTTGCCGCGAATCTGCTCGGGGGCCATATAGCTATAGGTCCCCTGCACCGGCGCTTTGTTGCCAAGCAGCTTTGAGAAACCCTTTTTGATTTTGCGAGCCAATGTAAAGTCGATGAGGCGGACTTCGTTTTCGTCGTTAACCAAAAAATTGTCGGGTTTAATATCGCGGTGAGTCCAACCCAGCTTGTGCATGTGTTCGATGGAGAGCGCGGCCTCGCCCAGAATCGCTTCCATCCGCCAGTGGAGCCGCTCGACTCCTTCGTGAATCTGCTGTTTGAGGTTGGGAGTTTTGAACAACTCCATAATCAAGTAGGTGCCTTCCTTGCTCGAGCCAAAGTCGAGCGTTTTGATGATCGAGCGATGCTCGAGCGATTTGCCAACCGTGTATTCGTGTTTAAGCTCGGTGGCGGCCTGACGGCTGTGCTTGTTGCCAGCGGGAAGCCACTTCATGGCATAAGCTTCGTTCTTGCCGATCGGCCGAACGGCCCAGATTTCGTACATGGCCCCGGCGCGAATCAGATAAAAGAGCCGATAGGGCCCGACAAATTCTTTTCCGCCAGTTGACATAAATGCGAAGGGGGCTGGAGTGTTCTGTTTCCGTGATGGGTGAGCTTGTTAGTTTAGTCAGTTAAGTGCGTGGAGGAAACCCGGAGATGGATCATCGCTAAACCGCAAGCGATCGCTTGCGGTTTAGCGACAATAGATTGAATTAATAGTAGACCTGCAGTAAGCACAACCCCTGCGGCGGGGCGGTTCGGCCCGCCTCGCGGCGATCGCGCGCGGCCAGCACCTCGACGAGCCACTGCTCGTCTCGGCGACCGACACCGACATCAACTAACGAGCCGGCGATGATTCGCACCATGTTGTAGAGGAAGCCATCCCCTTCAACGTCGATTTCTACTCGCGAGGCGAGATTATCCGTGCCCCGGCGAACCTCGATGGCGGTGATGGTGCGCACCGTGCTTTCCCGCTCCGACCCAGCGGCTTGAAAGCTGGCGAAGTCGTGCGTTCCGACGAGCGCTTGCCCCGCGAGGTGCATCAGTTCCGCGTCCAATTGTTGGGGAACATGCCAAACGAAGTCGCGATTGAACAGCGGGCGTGTTCGCTCGTTGTGAATGGAATATCGATACCG